>NZ_JAKFCQ010000115.1:0-83746 GCF_036676585.1 Robertmurraya sp. | reverse complement strand
GGTCCACAATCTGAACAACAAATAGGCTGAGCATGGTGCCTCCGATTCGATGGATCTTGATACTCCAATTCACAATCATGGCACATAGAAAATTCCTTCATTGTCGTATTTGGACGATCATATGGAAGACGATTGATAATCGAATAGCGCGGCCCGCATTGAGTGCAATTAATAAATGGGTAGTGAAAACGTCGATTATATGGGTCGTTCAATTCATCCAAACATTTCTTACAAATCGCCGCATCCGCAGGTATCCAGGAAATAGACCGTCCGTTTTTGCGGCTGGGAATAATCGTAAATTCTTTATAATGGGCGAGTGGAATTTGATGAATGTTTATCTCATTAATTTTTGCCAATTTAGGCGGATATCTTTTGATTTCACCCACCATTTTCTCCAAATTTCTTTCTTGTCCTTCAACCATAATGGTGACACTATTTAGGTTATTTTGGACCGTTCCATTGAGTTGATATTTTTTTGAAAGATGGTAGATAAATGGGCGAAAACCAACTCCCTGCACCTTCCCTGTTACGATTATTTTTATGGCTTTGTACATTGAAGATGAGCATCCTTTATCCAATTGATCCATTCTTCCATCCCTTCACCCGTTTTTGCAGATAATGCTTTCAATTGCGCCTGCGGGTTAATTTCTTTTAAGTTTCTTTTCGCTTCTTCTAAATTGAAAGATACATAAGGAAGGAGGTCGATTTTATTAATAATAGTTACATCTGTACGTCTAAACATGACAGGATATTTCGGGATTTTATCATTTCCTTCAGGGACACTTAAAACCACCACTTTATAATCTTGTCCTAGATCATAACCAGATGGACAAACTAAGTTCCCAATGTTTTCAATAAAGAGAATGTCAATGGAGTCTAGTTCAAAATCTGGTAATGTTTTCGTAATCATCCTTGCATCAAGGTGACATCCCCCTACCGTATTAATTTGAACCGTTTTGACTCCTAGTGAACGTAATCTTTCTGCATCCAGATCCGTTGCTAAATCGCCTTCTATCACAGCCATATGAAACTCATTCATTAAGGCTTTAATCGTTTCTTCCAGTAAAGTTGTTTTACCCGCCCCTGGAGAGCTCATTACGTTAATGACAAGAGTATGTTTTTTTTTGAATGTTTCTCTATTAAATGCAGCAGCCAAGTTTTGATCTTTTAACACATCTTCTTGTAGCTTGATTTTCACAGTTCATCACTTCCTTCGTATGATTCAACCCTAAAGGTTTCACCGGAAACGAGTAAACAATTTGGTAGTCCGCACTTTGGACATAGCACCATTCTATAGTCGGGGGTAAACTCAAACAGACATGTTTGACATTTTGCTTTCGCCACTTCACGTATAATTTCTAAGTTTGTATTTTCACCAAGAATACCTATTCCTTGTTTCCGAAAATGAAAAAATGCTAACTCTAGAGCATCAGGCAGTACATTTGATAAATCACCAACAATCACATCTATTTTGTCTACTTTGCTAAAACCATGTATTCTAGCATCTTCAGAAACTATTTTTATAATTTCAGACATAAGCGACATCTCATGCATCCTCAACACCTTCTGTTTTTCTGTCACTTAAATGTTTATGCTTGGCTTTATTAAAAAGAACAATTTGTAATATACCGCAAAAATGGCCATGTATAGACAGTTGGTAAGAGAGAAAACTAATTTTAGTAAGTATTAGTAAAGGTGGGAGCTTTGTGTGGGGGTAAATGTACTGTGGGTTACATTAGCGTTCTGTGTTGGCTTGATTATTCTAAATGTGCTTAATACTGTTCTAGTGGAACGGATGGATAGTGATGTGGCTTTTGCTATATCTGGGATTGTACTTCTTGTTAGTGGTATGGCATATCTAGTTTCTTGCGGAATCATGCTAGAAGCGTTATAGGGGGCATTTCCTCTTAAAAAGGAGTTCTGTATTAGCGGAACTCCTTTTTTATATATAACCTAGGGGAAGCCATTAGAGAGTCCATCATTTGTTCTTTCCAATAGAACAGGTATAATCAAAACAGTAATAAATCTACTTATAAACAGAAGGGTGTTTTGATGTCCTTATTTCTAATGGTTTCTTCTTTATTAGCTCTCAGCATTGTGGTTTGGCTTGTAATCTTTATTGATGCAAAGATCGGGCTTCAGAGAATCGATCGTCTCGAAAACGAACCTGCTTCTCAGGACGGTCCTTTAGTGTCCATTATTGTTGCGGCACGTAATGAGGAAAAAGGAGTAAAAGAAAGCTTACAAAGTCAATTTTCGCAGAGTTATGGTCATTTAGAATGGATTTTGGTGAACGACCGATCAACCGACACTACTCCAATCATTATGAATGAGATGCAGTCTGCATACAAAAATGTAAACGTTATCCACATTACTACCCTTCCACCAGGATGGTTAGGGAAGAATCATGCGATGTATGTTGGCGCAAAGCAAGCGAGAGGAGAACTTCTCTTATTCACAGATGCAGACGTGATATTTCAGAAGGATGCAATCGCAAAAGCCGTTCATTATTTTATGGAACATGAACTTGCCCACTTAACAGCTGCTCCTAATTTACGAGGACAGCGCTTATGGTTAAATAGCTTTATTGCCTTTTTTATGTTTGGTTTCTCCTACTTTAAACGTCCTTGGCTTGCGAATCATCCTCGTTCTAAGGTGGGGATAGGAATTGGAGCATTTAATCTAGTGAGGAAAGAAGCCTATGAGAAGTTAGGAACACATGAAGTCATTAAAATGCGTCCGGATGATGATTTAATGCTCGGGAAAAAGATGAAGGAAATGGGATTTAGACATCGAATCGTAACGGCTTTGACACTTCTTGAGGTAGAGTGGTACTCGACTTTAAAGGAAGCACTTATTGGCTTAGAGAAAAATACGTTTGCGGGATTGCATTACCGAATTAGCATGGTGATGTTTGCGATCTTCGGAGTGTTTGTGTCACAGGTACTCCCCTTCTTTACTCTATTTTCCTTTGAACCTATTTTAATCTATTTGAGTATCGGTAATATTTTTTTACTCGCATTAATTTACTCCATGATTATTAAAAGAATGACAACATATTCGCCATGGATGTTTCTCCTCTTTCCTTTTACAGCTATGTTGTTTATTTACTCGATCATACGAGCCAGCTACTTAACTTTTAAAAGAGGGGGCATTATTTGGAGAGGGACGAAATATCGCTTAAAAGATTTACGCAGCAACAATACGTAAATAGATAAAAATAAATCGGGACCATATTGGTACCCGATTTATTTTTGTACAGGAATAGATATTTCTTTAAAATCATCGGCAATTTCGGTATTCGGAAACACTTCTCTCGCTTCCTCCACATGTAATTGGGAAGCTCTTTTGTCATATCTAGAGCTGATATGATTAAGACACAGTTGTTTCACGCCAGCGTCTCGTGCGACCTGTGCTGCTTGTGTAGTCGTTGAATGAAAATAATCATACGCAAGCTGTTCCTCTCCCCTAGAAAATGTGGCCTCATGAATGAGAAGATCAGCATTTGAAGCAAGTAAATAGGCGTTGTCACATAGTCTTGTATCACCTAAAATCGTTACGATCCTGCCCTTTATATCCTCACCACGAAACTCGGAAGAATCAATGATGGTTCCTTCTTCTAACACAACGTTTTCCCCAGCCTTAATTTTTTTATATAAAGGACCCGGTGGGATATTTGCTTCCTGTAGCTTTTCTACTAATAAAGAGCCTGGACGATCCTTCTCCACGACTCGATAGCCGTATGATGGAATTCCATGCTCCAATTTACGAGCTTCAACCTTGAACTGCTCGTCTTCAAATACAATCCCCTCTTCAATTTCTACAATCTTTAGAGGGTACTTTAAATAAGTTCCGCTTACTTGCAAAGAAATATCTACATAATCTTTTATCCCCTTAGGTCCATATACCGTAACGAGTGACTCTCCTCCTTGGAAGGATCGACTGGACAATAAACCAGGCAAACCATATATGTGATCTCCATGAAGATGAGTAATAAATATCTTTTCAATACGGCGTGGCTTTATAGAAGTGTGTAAAATTTGATGCTGAGTGGCCTCACCACAATCAAACATCCAAAGTGTCCCTCTCTCATCCAATAGCTTCAGTACAAGAGAACTTACGTTTCTAAGTTTTGCCGGAACCCCTGCCCCCGTACCAAGAAATAAAATATCCATTTTATACGCTCCTTTATGTAAAAAAACCGACGTCATCAAAGGACATCGGATACGTTCATTCTTACTATCACTATACCATAATTGTTACGAGATTCTTACTATATATGCAGATCTCTCTTTTCATAAGCGATAAAGGTATAGATCGTCATGGCCACAACTAATAGGATGCTTACCGTTATATATATTGCTTCATACCCGGTTCCGCCAATGATGTCCTTTGCCTCATAATATTTGAAAGGAGTGAAGACAGAAAGAATCTCCAGATTTTCGTTAAGGTCAATAGCCATTGATAAGAAAAAGGCTATTAGTAACACTGCTGTAGAAATGCTTGCAGCCCTCTTGGGATGCTTAATGCTAGCAGCAACTGATGTTCCTAAGGATAAAAACATGAGTTGCAGGATAAACATACCACCCATCAATTCAGCAATCTCTATCAGATACGACTCATCTGTCTTATTATAATAATCCACCATCAAGTGAGAAATCAAAAAAGTGACGGAATTTAGTACAATAATAGCTACCAAGGATGCCATCCATTTTGAAAAGATCACCTGTTTTCTAGAGATTGGTTTCACTAATAAAAATTCTGCTGTTTTATCTCTTTCCTCTTTTGAGATGATGTTCGCACCTAACATCACAGCATGAATAGTGGTCATAACAATTAAATATAAAAACAAAATACCGTAATAGCCGCTTACAGTCGTTAAATCCAACGAACCTGTTCCCATAATGGCCTGCATGGCCTTTGGCATACTAGCCATGAGGTCATTAATAGACTGACCGGAAGATTCTGTTGCTCCGTACTTACTCATTCCCCCAGCTACCATAGCAAGAATTCCTAGACACCAAATAACGAGTGACTTTCTTAGTGCTTTTAACTCTCTAATAAATACATTCATCTTAACCCCTCCTTGCTTACACCGCATTCATATCCTTTTTAGTATAGATGAAAAAGCTAGCAATAAGAGCTAAGATGATCCATACCAAACCGACTATCAAATACGACCATTCATACTGACTGTTTTTAATAATATACATTGAGTCAAAATACTTGAACGGAGTGATATATCGAACGGAAGCTTCACCCACTGTAGAACCAAACATTCCAATAAAAAAGAAAGCAAAGACGACACCTAGTGATAAAGAAAGAACCGATTTCAACTTTGGCAATAGCATTGATGCAATCACTCCAATGGCTAAAAACATAACCTGAACAAAAAAGAGCGTAAATGAAAGAAGAAAAAATGCTTGTTCATTAAAATTCTCCGTCTTTACGTATGAAGCAATGAAATAAGCACAGAGAATGAAGGTTAGGCTAGTAATGGCAATAGACACAAATGCCGCAGAGAGTTTTGACACAATGATCGTTGACCTTGAAACAGGCTTGGTAAGAAGAAAATCAACTGTCTTTTCACGTACCTCCTTGGAGAGGATAGAAGTACCTATCATCATCGCCTGTATCGCACCGCATAACGCAATATACATAAAAACATACGAATAAAAACCTAGGATGCTAGTAAAGCTACCAATTTCAATCCCAACGGCATTACGCAATGCTTCCGGGAGAGTTTTTAACAGCTCGTTCACTTGTTCCGCATCTTTCGCAAAGGAAGGAAAAAGTGACATAAAAAAGAGCACAAGCGCAATAAGGGAAACTGTCCAGACAATCGTCGCCTTTCGATAAGCTCTTACTTCGTAAAGAAAGATATTCACCTTCTACTCCTCCTTTTCGTAGTAGTGCATGAAAATCTCTTCAAGGGTTGGTTCTTCTACCCACAAATTCTGAAGTGGTATCTCTGCTATTTTGCTTATAATTGCATTCATGTTCCCTTTGTAAATAAAGGACACCGTCTTTTCTTTCACCTTAATATCTGTGACACCGTCTAGCTGGAAAACTTCAGAAGTTACTTGATTAACAGCTTCTAATCTAAATTTCTTATAACTATTCTCTGTTAACGCGCTCATCGTCTCGACTTTCACGATTTCTCCTTCTTTAATAATGGCCACACGATCACAAAGCTTTTGAACCTCACTTAAAATATGAGAGGAGAAAAGAATGGTTGCTCCCTTCTTATTTTCTTCTCTTAATAATTCGAAAAATTTCTGTTGCATTAATGGATCCAAGCCACTTGTCGGCTCATCAAGAATAATAAGCTTCGGTTCGTGTAATAATCCTTGAACGATTCCAACCTTCTTTTTATTGCCAAGCGAAAGATCGTCAATTTTCTTAGAGAGATCTAGATTTAATGCTTCAGCAAGCTCACGTATTCTCTTTGTACAATCCTTTTTATAAAAGCTTGCAGAATACTTAAGCAAGTCAATAACCTTCATATTGTCATAATAAAAGACCTCTGATGGAAGATAACCAATCTCCTTTTTTATTTCAGGAGCATATTTTATACAGTCCTTCCCAAAAATCGTAGCACTTCCACTTGTTGGATAAATAAGTGCAAGCAGTGTTCGAATGGTCGTCGATTTCCCAGCTCCATTTGGGCCAATGAATCCAAAAATCTCCCCTTCTTTTACTGTGAAGCTGACATTGGAAATTCCTCTTGCTTTTCCATACATTTTCGTTAACTGATTGCTTTCAATCACATTCATAAAGAAAGCCTCCTTTTTAGACAGTTGATCTATCTAACACCATCATACTACATGAAAAATAAGGCAACAATAATTTTATGAAATATTTTTATTAAAACATTTCATAAAATAAATAAATAACGCTTTCATTTTCATTGAGGATAGTTCAAGCGATTTGGTTAAAAATAAATACGTAATTTTGTGAAGAATTATTTGCTTATTTCGCTAGAAACCGATAAAATTCTGTACTTGTATAGGTCAATTTTTTTTTATAAAAATACATATATAACATGGAAATACCCTGGAAGAGAGGTTCTTAACGTGACACAAAACGAGAAACCGACTGCATTAATCATGATATTTGGAGCAACTGGTGATTTAGCAAATAGAAAACTGTATCCTTCGCTCTATAAACTGTTTGAAAAAGGAAAGCTTTCAGACAAATTTGCTGTAATCGGAGTTGCCAGAAGACCATTAACAAATGAGGAATTCCAAGAGAACATCAAAAAATCGGTAAAGTCTTCTATTCAAAAAGAAAATCGAATTGATGAATTTGCTTCGCATTTTTACTATCATTCACATGATGTAACTGATTCAAATTCATACGCAGTGCTTAATAACCTAGCAAATCAACTTGACTCAAATTATGATTTACAAGGCAACCGCATCTTTTATTTAGCGATGGCACCAGAGTTCTTTGGAACCATTGCACTCCATTTAAAAGAAGATGGTTTGACCAATGTGAGTGGGTTTAAACGCTTAGTCATTGAAAAACCATTTGGTCATGATCTTCAATCAGCACAAGAGCTAAATGATCAAATCCGAACTGCCTTCTCTGAAGATGAAGTGTACAGAATTGACCATTACCTAGGAAAAGAAATGGTTCAAAATATAGAAGTTATTCGATTCGCGAATGCGATTTTCGAACCGCTTTGGAACAACCGTTATATTTCGAATATTCAAGTAACTTCTAGTGAGGTTCTTGGAGTTGAAGAGCGCGGACGCTACTATGAGAAAAGCGGTGCGTTAAGAGATATGGTTCAAAACCATATGCTCCAAATGGTTGCATTACTTGCGATGGAGCCGCCAATTAAGCTAACAACAGAAGAAATTCGCTCTGAAAAGGTGAGAGTCCTCCGTGCTCTTCGTCCAATTGAAGGTGAAGAAGTAAAAGAATACTTCGTTCGCGGCCAATATGACAAAGGCACGGTAGAAGGCACAGAAGTTTTAGGGTACCGTGAAGAGCAAATGGTTAACCCTGAATCTAACACGGAAACATATGTAGCTGGAAAACTGATGATTGACAATTTCCGCTGGGCAGGGGTTCCTATTTATATACGTACAGGGAAGAGAATGGATTCCAAATCTACAAAAATTGTTATCCAGTTTAAAGACATTCCTATGAACCTATATTATAGCCCTGAGGAAACATTGAATCCGAACCTGCTTGTGATTCATATTCAACCAGACGAAGGCATTACGCTTCATCTAAATGCGAAAAAAGCGGGTCAAAACATCGCAGCAACTCCTGTTAAGTTAAACTATGCAAATCGTGGGATCGATGGGTTAAATACACCAGAGGCATACGAGAAGCTTCTATTCGATTGCATGCGCGGTGATGCAACCAACTTTACACATTGGGATGAAGTTGCTCTATCTTGGAGCTTTGTTGATAAGATTTCTGATGTTTGGGAAAATCAAAAGGCCGAGAACTACCCTAACTACAACGCAGGTACTGTGGGCCCTCGTGAAGCGGATGAGCTTCTTGAGAAAGATGGATTCCATTGGTGGCCAATCTCTAATTTTGACGTTGATAAGTGCTAAAAAATAAGCTCCTGTCCATTTAGTTAAAGGGTTCTGTTTTCGAGTACTTTCTTATTAAAATACACAAGAAAAGACGTATGAATTGGCATACGTCTTTTCTTTATTTATTAACATTTCTACGAAACCCCATTAACTTTGACCTAGCAATTGACATCATTATTAAGATGGACAATAAGTATTGTACAATTAAAAAAGAGGGTTAAAACTTATGTCATTTGCAGTGCCGTTTTGAGTACCAATTTTATTGATCTTACAAGCAGGTCGATAAAAAGCTGTTGATTCCCACATCTAGGTTCAAGAGGGTCCGCACTTATCGGTTGGGGATCAGGTTAAGCACCCGAGCTGATAAATAAACGGAGAAATTCCGGTTAATTATTAATTATTATTAAAAAAAGCGTAAATAGACGGAGAGATTCCGCCTATTGGCTCGAAAAAGTCAAAAAGGAGCAATTTTTCTTTGCATAAGCGGAAAACATCCCCTTATTTACCCCGAAACGAGGCTCCATTCTGCATCTAACCGGAAATTCTCCGCTAATTTTACTTTTGCTAGTTACTCGATTAAGGACTTTTAAATACCAATAACGATGCCAATACGACTGTCATTTCGGCACGTATTTTAAGAAAAGCACTTCAAAGTGGAACCCCTTTACCATTTAGGATAGGAGCTTTTTTACGCCCCTAGCCGCTTTTCAATGGCACGCAAAATAGCCTACCCTATTGGGTAGGCTATAGTTGCTTCTAGAAGGCTTAGAACCAGTTTGTATGGAATGTTCCTTCTTTATCTGTACGTTGGTACGTATGTGCACCAAAATAGTCACGTTGAGCTTGTAACAGATTCGCTGGCAGTGTTTCTGTACGGTAGCTGTCATAGTATGAAAGCGCAGCAGAGAAACATGGTACAGGAATACCGTTTTGAACGGCAACAACCATGATGTCACGAAGAGCATGCTGGTAGCTTTCAACAATTTCCTTGAAATATGGATCAAGTAATAAGTTTTTAAGCTGTCCGTCACGATCATATGCTTCTTTAATCTTTTGAAGGAATTGAGCACGAATAATACATCCTCCACGGAAGATCATTGCAATTTCTCCATATTGTAAATCCCAGTTATATTCTTCTGAAGCTGCACGCATTTGTGCGAAGCCTTGTGCGTATGAACAAATCTTACTCATATAAAGAGCTTTACGAACTGACTCGATAAATGCCTTCTTATCACCAGTAAATTCCTTCGCAGTTGGTCCACCTAATACTTTGCTAGCATGAACACGTTCTTCCTTCATTGCTGAAAGGAAACGAGCGAATACGGACTCCGTAATGATTGGTAGTGGTACCCCAAGGTCAAGAGAACTTTGGCTTGTCCACTTACCTGTTCCCTTTTGCCCTGCTGTATCAAGGATAACATCAACAAGTGGCTTACCTGTTTCTTCGTCTTTTTTCGTAAAAATATCAGCTGTAATTTCGATTAAGTAGCTATCTAGCTCGCCTTTGTTCCACTCAGCAAATACTTCATGAAGCTCGTCTGCACTAAGACCAAGTACATGCTTTAATAGGAAGTATGACTCAGAGATTAACTGCATATCTCCGTATTCGATTCCATTATGAACCATTTTCACATAGTGACCTGCTCCATCTGGACCGATATACGTTGTACAAGGCTCACCGTCAACCTTCGCTGAGATATCCTTAAAGATAGGTGCAATTAACTCATATGCTTCTTTTTGTCCACCTGGCATAATAGAAGGCCCTTTAAGCGCACCCTCTTCTCCGCCGGAAACGCCTGTTCCAACAAAGTGGATACCTAATTCACTAAGTTCTTTATTGCGGCGCTGTGTATCAACAAAATATGTGTTTCCACCGTCAATAACGATATCACCTTTATCAAGTAATGGCTTTAATTGATCAATGGTTGCATCAGTTGGCCCACCAGCTTTAACCATAAGCATGATTTTACGTGGCTTTTCTAATGATTCAACAAATTCTTCCATGCTATATGTACCAAATATATTTTTTCCATTTGATTCCGCAAGCATTTCATCTGTTTTTTCGCTTGAACGATTGTAAACTGAGACTGTATAGCCTCGGCTCTCGATGTTCCAAGCAAGGTTTTTCCCCATTACCGCTAACCCAATAACTCCAAATTGTTGTTTTGTCATTTTTTTACTTCCCTTCTAGCTAAATACTTATATACATAAGAATCCACTTTACTTTAGCAAGATTAAGCAAAAAGCGCAAGTAAGGTGATTAATTAAATATTCAAATATATTTTTTCCTGAATTTCTTTAACTATGTTACTCTTCTTTCCTATCTCTCGCCGTATGTAAAAAATCTTTATTAAAGCTTGTATCTGTACCAATTGACGGCGTTTGTTTTTTCTTTCGAGCCATTCCTGCCCGATTTATGATGGCTGTACCGTACTTTTCTTTTAATTTTGAAACAGCATTTAATAACGGCTCTTTTTTTGCATCACGTTCATAAGAGAAAAGATCGAGCTGTTTCACTGCTTCATTAACATGTATTAAGTCTGTACCTGTGATTCCAAGAAGGCGGATGGCATTCCCATTCCAATTGGAATGAAACAATTTTTTGGCAAGCTGAGAAATTTCATCTTGTTTATCTACTGGATTATTTAGTTTTTTACTTCTAGTCAACGTTTTTCGATCCTTATACCGTATCGTTACACTTAATCCCGTTGCCAACACTTGCTTTGCTTTTAGTCTTGCAGATACTTTCTCTGCCAGCTTCTCCAAAACTTCGTTTAACTCTCTGACATTTGTGACATCCTTCGGAAGCGTGGTTGAGTTTCCAACACTTTTAAAGTCAGAAACAGAGTTTGGGTCCACTTCTCGGAGATCCATACCATTCGCTCGTTCCTTCAGACGTACTCCATTGATTCCGAGAAGTGATTTTAACTGAATCTCATTTCCTTTTGCTAAGTCACCAATCGTATGTATACCAATTGTTTTTAATTTCTCAGCTGTCTTTTGACCAACACCGTGCATTTCCCCCACATTCATTGGCCACAGAACATGTTTGATATCTCTTTTTCTAAGAACCGTTATTCCTAATGGCTTTTTCATATCAGATGCTGTTTTTGCTAAAAATTTATTGGGAGCGATTCCGATGCTGCAAGGAAGATCAAACTGTTCTAACATCCTTGCTTGAATCGTTTTTGCAATTTCAAGAGGTGATCCAAACTCGTAGCTTTCAGTAATATCTACATATCCTTCATCAATGGAAACCGGCTCGACAAGGTCCGAAAACTGCCTTAACAGATCAAAGATAGCGACAGAGGCAGCCCGATAGCGCTCAAAATTAGGTTTCATCACAATTAACTCAGGGCATAGTTTTCTAGCTTCCCATAACGGCATTGTCGTTCTCACCCCTACATTTCTTGCTTCATAGCTGCAGGTAACAATGATTCCGCGTCTTTCCTCAACATTGCCCGCAATCGCAAGTGGCTTCCCCTTTAAACTTTGATCGTAAGCCATTTCCACGGATGCATAAAAGCTATTCATATCCACATGAAGGATGACACGACCGTTTTTCGGGTACATTTCTCGCATAGCCCACCTCCTCACCATTGTCCTTATATTTTACCAGAAGAATTGGAAGACGAAAAAAAAAGAGAGCCACAACCTGGCTACTCTTCTTGGTGTGATTTCATATATTGTTGGATTTCATTTATTCCTTCTAGCGATTGAACAAGCTTAGATGGATCGATCATTGTAATTAAACGAGAATCCAAGTTGGCAATGGAAGAAAAGTAACTTGTTTTATTAAATGCTACTAACCCTAACTGCTTTAAATTTTCCTTTTCAATATCAATAATCTCTTTTGCGTCGTTAACAAGGACTCCAATGGTTAATTCATCTGTCTTTACCACAATCATCCTCGTTTGATCGTTGTACTGAATGGTTCGGTGATATAAGATCTCCTCAAAATCAAGAACAGGCAGTAATTCTCCTCTTACTTTCACGATTCCTTTCACGTACACAGGTAAATGAGGGATTGGTGTAATTCCTTCCACCTTCTCTATCGAAATCACATGTTCAATAGGAATACAGTATTCTTCCGTCCCTACTTGAAAAACGACTACTTTTGTTGTTGTAAGCATGGGTACTCGCTCCAATCTAGCACAAAGGCATCATACTTTATACCTGTATCATACTAACATTCCTGCTATTTTGTCTATCGAAAGTAACAAAAAAAAGAGTGAAGGATCTCTCCTCACTCTTTGTCTATTAAGCAGACACTTCTTCAATGATAGCAATTACATACTCTGCCAACTTATTGAGTTCTTCAATAGGCATTCTTTCATTCGTTGTGTGAATCTCTTCATAACCCACTGCTAGGTTTACGGTAGGGATTCCAAATCCAGCTATTACATTCGCATCACTGCCCCCACCGCTTCTTAACAGCTCAGAGGATCGACCAATTTTGGCAGCCGCTTTTCTCGCTACTTCAACCACATGGTCTCCTTCTCCAAATTTAAAGCCAGGGTACATTACTTGAACATCAACCTCTGCTCTGCCACCCATTTCTGAGGCCACTTCTTCGAAAGCAGCTTTCATTTTTTGCACTTGCTCTTCCATCTTCTCATTTACCAACGAGCGTGCCTCAGCTAAAATTTCAACGTGGTCACAAACGATATTGGTTTGCGTACCGCCTTCAAAACGACCGATATTTGCAGTTGTTTCCTCATCAATGCGACCAAGAGGCATTCTTGAAATGGCTTTTGCTGCAATCGTAATAGCCGATATCCCTTTTTCAGGTGCCACGCCAGCATGTGCTGTCTTTCCAAAAATCGTTGCCTTTACTTTTGCCTGCGTAGGTGCAGCAACAATAATATTACCTACTTTACCGTCACTATCTAGAGCATAGCCGTATTTTGCTACAAGTAAGGATGGATCTAATGCTTTGGCACCAACCAATCCAGACTCTTCTCCAACAGTAATGATAAATTGAATCGTTCCGTGCGATATGGATTGTTCCTTTAACACACGAACCACTTCAAGCATAACGGCAAGTCCCGCTTTATCATCCGCTCCGAGAATGGTTGTACCATCTGTTACTACATAACCATCCTTAATGCTTGGTTTGATGCCTTTACCCGGCACAACCGTATCCATATGGGAAGTGAAGTAGATTGTGTCTACCTGCTCCTTTGAGCCTTTAAGTGTACAAATTAAGTTTCCTGCCCCATGTCCAGTCGTTGCAGTTGTATCGTCTTCAACCACGTCAACGCCTAGATCTAAAAATTTCTGTTTTAATACCTTTGCAATTTCTGCTTCATTTTTCGTTTCTGAGTCCACTTGAACGAGCTCAAGAAATTCCTTTAACAATCTTTCTTCATTAATCATCCTGTACCCTCCATCAATCATTCACTCACTCTTGTAGTATAACTTTTTCTTATCATAATCAGCAAATGAATGGGTTTAAAGGGGAATATTTCCATGCTTTTTATTAGGACGAGTTTCTTTTTTATTACGAAGCATCTCTAAAGATTGGATAATTTTAATTCTTGTTTCACGCGGATCAATGACGTCATCTACCATCCCCATACTTGCGGCCACATATGGATTAGCAAATTTTTCACGATATTCCTCAATTTTTTGTGCTCTTGTTGCCTCTGGATCTTCACTTTGGTTAATTTCTCTTGCAAATATAATATTCGCAGCCCCCTGTGGTCCCATCACTGCTATTTCAGCGTTCGGCCAAGCAAATACAAGATCAGCACCGATAGACTTCGAGTTTAATGCAACATAGGCTCCGCCATAAGCTTTTCGCAAAATAATCGTTAATTTTGGAACCGTTGCTTCTGAATAGGCATACAATATTTTCGCTCCGTGTCGGATGATTCCACCATGTTCCTGCTTTACACCAGGGAAGAAGCCTGTGACATCCTCAAATGTAATAATAGGTATGTTAAACGAGTCACAGAAACGAATAAATCTGGCTGCTTTATCAGACGAGTCTATGTCCAACCCACCGGCCATAAACTTCGGTTGATTACATACTAATCCAATTACTTCACCCTTTACTCGAGCGTACCCGACAACGATATTTTTGGCGAAATCCTTTTGAACCTCCATGAAAGAATCTTCATCTACTACTTGCTCAATCACCTTTCTCACATCGTACGGACGGACCGCGTCAAATGGTACCACATCGGTTAAATCAGGACGGTAATCCCAATCATCTTCATACTGACTAATCGGTGCTTTTTCTTCATTATTCTGTGGAAGATAGCTTAATAATTGTCGGACCCCCGCAAGTACTTCTTCCTCCGTTGATGCATGAAAATGAGCATTTCCACTTATGGAGTTATGTACCTTTGCCCCTCCTAAATCCTCGGGACTTATTTTCTCACCCGTAACCGTTTCAATTACCTTAGGACCTGTTATGAACATTTGACTCGTTTGATCCACCATAAACACAAAATCAGTGATGGCTGGGGAATACACCGCCCCACCTGCACACGGACCCATAATCACAGATATTTGCGGTATGACTCCAGAGTAAATGGCATTTCGATAAAAGATCTTTCCGTAGCCATCGAGAGACACGACTCCTTCTTGAATTCTAGCTCCACCCGAATCATTCAGCCCAATAAATGGTGCACCATTTTTCGCAGCCAAATCCATTACATTCGCTATTTTATTCGCATGCATCTCCCCTAAAGCTCCACCAAAAACCGTAAAATCTTGAGAGAACAAGTAGATTGGACGACCATTTACCTTTCCATAGCCAGTAACGACGCCGTCGCCTGGACCCTTTTGATTTTCTAAACCAAAATCCTTGCATCTATGTTCTATAAAAGGGTTCAGCTCAATAAAGGTCCCCTTGTCAACAAGAAGCTCGATTCTCTCCCTTGCTGTCAGCTTTCCTTTTTCATGCTGCTTTTCAATTTTTTGATCTCCCCCACCTAACTCTACTTCTCTTTTCCGGTCATATAAATCATTGATTTTCTCATAGATGTCGATCATTTTTGACTCCCCCCATCTCTTTGACACAATTCTAAAAGCACATGATGAGTTGATTTTGGATGCATAAAGGCCACTCTTGCATGATGTGCTCCTTCTTTTGGATTATCATGAATCATTTGTACACCCTTCTCTTTTAATTCCTGAATCCTAGATTCTATGGAATTTACCCCTAGAGCAATATGATGGATTCCTTCTCCGCGCTTTTCGACAAACTTATAGATAGCGCTTTCAAAATTTGTCGCTTCTAATAACTCTAACATGACATTTCCCGTGTCTATAAAGGCTACTTTTACTTGTTCTGATGGGACTTCTTCGATTCCTACAAGTTTTAACCCAAGAACCTCTGTGTAAAAAGGCAAGCTAGCATCAATTGATTTTACAGCGATCCCAATGTGATCGACATTATTTATCACTTTTTCCATCTCCCTCAAAAGTAATATAATTATAAATATTCGCTTTTTGGACAAAAATCCCTTCCAAGCCTTGAGCGGTTGTTCAATTTATCTTTTCCTAGTAAAATAAACGTAGAAAAGTTTCTGCATGAGAGGAGATAGAAAATGGGAAATAAGAAAACACAAAAGATTGTTGTTTATTTAATGCTATTTGCGATGTTAGCATCTACCATACTAGCTGGAGTCATTGCATTTTTATAAAAAGCAAAAAGTCACTTAAGAGTTTGCCTTAAGTGACTTTTTATTTTGAAATCGCACCGTATTCTTTTGCTATTTCTGCATAGTTTTCATTTGTTGTTGTGATTAATACCTTTGTGCCTATTGGAATGAAATCATAGAGGGATTCGATGGCTTCATTTTGAAGTCTCACACATCCCTGCGACACATACTTACCTATGGAACTAGGAGTGTTGGTTCCATGAAGACCATAGATTCTTCCATCGGTTTCATTTGCGTCAAATCCGATCCATCTTGTACCTAAAGGATTTTCTGGATCTCCACCATTAATATTGTTTTTTCGATAATATGGATTTTTTGCCTTAACCGTTATCGTAAATAATCCTTCAGGAGTTAACTCCTCCGTTTTGCCTGTTGCAGCACTTACCACTGTCTGAACTCGATTCTCATTAATTAAAGCTACTTCATTTGTAGCTTTATTGACAATTAGAAAAGGATCCCCCGGAAGAGGATTTTCTCCTAATGGCCAAATAGGATTTGAAGTAAATGCTATAAATAAGGCTAGAAGAAAGGATACCATACGTTCACCTTCCGTATTATTTCTCCTTAGTAGTTTGTAGCATCTTCTTCCTTTTATTCGCTTTTGGTTTTTTCATTCCAATAAAGTCCTTTTTAATCGTTAAATATTGCTCCATTTCCTTTGTGAAGTGCAAAAGAGCCGCCCGAGTCTCAAATTCCTCACGTGTTCTAGGAAGCTCCATTTTCTGAAATTCCACTCTCATTCTCTCTAATTTTTCAATATAAATATCCGCTGTGTTCCCCGGATGGATATTATTTGAGAGATCTTCAATGAATTCCGCAATCATCTCTCCCTGTTCGACGGTAAGAGAAATGGAACTAACAAGAGGCAAAACTCTTTCAATAATTTCAAATTGCTTCTCTCTCATTTTAAAATAGTGATAATATAAGTTCTCGTTTCGGAGGAAATGGTTTTCTACATCACGAAAAGCTAGGGTTTTTGCCTCATCAATAAGCGTCGCTGTTTCAGGGATTTCATGACCATCCCAATCCGTTTTATTATTCTTTAAATATAAGATAATTTCGTCAAAGATGGCTTTGAATTTCTCCTCTATTTTCCTTTGATAATCAATCAGCTTATTTTCTAAACTTGGCATATACAAGTTCATGATTAAGGCCACACCAATTCCAATAATAATTAAGCCCAATTCATTCAATAATAAACTCTTTGTAATATGTCCGGCTGAATACAAATGCAGAATAATAACCGTGCTCGACACAATCCCATCGCTTGCACCAACCATTACCGCTGTAGGAATGAATAATAATAATAAAAGTCCGATCATGACGGGATGGAAAGCAATTCCTTCAAAAATAATGATTGAAAAAACCATTGCTACCATGCAAGCTAAAAACCGTTCCCAGGAAGCACGTACACTTTTCTTTTTTGTTACTTGAATGCAAAGGATGGTAAGGATACCCGCAGATGTAAAACTCGAAAGGCCAAAAGCCTGAGCAATCATAATGGAAGCAGCTGCTCCCAAGGCGGTCTTTACCGTTCGGTAACCAATTTTAAATTCCATTTTATATTTTACTCCTATATGTTAATTTCCCATTAGTTACCTTACCCTTGATGACGCTTTCAATTCAACTGTTAACCGATGAAGATTCAAAAGAAAAACCCCAGAGACCTGAGGTTACACTTCTTCACAATATTTATCGAATGCTTCTTGTAACTTTTGTACAACTGCCATTGGTTCATGCCCTTCAATTTCATGGCGTTCAACCATTGTTAAAATTTTCCCGTCCTTTAATAAAGCAAAAGAAGGAGAAGATGGTGGATAATCAGTAAAATAAGAGCGTGCTGTTGCTGTTGCTTCTTTATCTTGACCAGCAAAAACTGTTACTAATTGATCAGGCTTTTTATCGTAGTGAACAGAATACATCGCTGCTGGACGAGCAATCCCACCTGCACAACCACATACTGAGTTGACCATTACAAGTGTTGTACCTGACTTAGAAAACGCAGCATCCACATCTTCTGACGTCTTTAATTCTGTATATCCAGCAGCAGCAATTTCTTGTCGCGCTTGTCGAACCACATCGTTCATAAATAAATTAAAATCCATATTCACAAAAAGTTCCCTCCATCATTTCAATATTATATATTCAATATACCAATATGAGATACAAATATACAATCAGAAAGGTTTAAGGTAATGAAAAAAGGGTATGATATAAGCACAGCTAGATCATACCCCTACTCCTTAGATGAAGGTCACCGTATGTGTGACCTTCCTTTTTTTATTTTTTTTCATAAAAATTTTTGAATAGAAGGTCTACTGCAGAGGTAACCGTCTGATCACCATCAACAACAGCTCTTTCAAGCTGAGGAAGCAATTCTTTTATTTTTTCATGAGCATAAAATTGTAACTGAAGCTGATCCGTGATTAAGGCGTGCATCCAATCCTTTGTTTGTTTTCTTCTCCGCTCTGCAAACACTCCTGATTGTGTTGTTTCCTGGATAAATTGTTCAATTGTCCGCCAAATTTCCTCAATTCCTTTATTATATAAGCTTGAGCATACATGCGCTCTTGTTTCCCAACCTGTAGTTGAGGGTTGAAGGAAATGCAGAATTTGATTATATTCATCCCTAGTTTTTCGAGCGGCAGCTTCATTTTTACCATCCGCTTTATTTACGACAATCGCGTCGGCTAGCTCCATGATTCCCTTTTTCATCCCTTGCAGCTCGTCACCAGCACCTGTTAAAAGAAGGAGCAGAAAGAAGTCTACCATGTCTCTTACCACGACTTCACTTTGTCCCACACCAACTGTCTCTACAATAATCACTTCATAACCTGCGGCTTCACAAAGGGCAATAGACTCCTTCGTTTTTCGATGTACACCACCTAGCTTTCCTCCCGTAGGGGACGGACGAATAAAAGCCAACTCCGCCCTAGATAGATGTTCCATTCTCGTTTTGTCTCCTAAAATACTCCCTCCACTCCGCTTAGAGCTTGGATCAACGGCTAGAACAGCTACCTTAATTCCTTGTTCACATAAGTACATCCCAAATGAGTCGATAAAGGTACTTTTTCCGGCTCCTGGTACACCTGTAATACCAATCCGGACCGAGTTACCTGAAAAGGGGAGGATCTGTTGAAGAAGTTCCTGCGCCTTCTTAAAGTGGTGGTCGGCATTGCTTTCGATTAATGTGATCGCTTGAGCGAGCATCGAACGATTTCCATTCCTTAGCCCTGAGCAAAGCTCCTCGACCGTTGGTGCATTATTTACTTTTTTGTGAAATCGTTTTGCAGAAGAAAAGCTATTGTCTAAATGATTATCTTTCATTACTTTTCCACTTCCTCATAGCCTAATCGCTCGTAGATAGCACTAACCACCTTTTGAGCAGCTACTGGAATAACGGTCCCTGGTCCAAAAATAGCGGCAGCCCCTTGGCCATATAAATAGTCATAATCTTGAGCAGGGATCACGCCACCGATTACCACTAAAATATCATCCCGGCCTAAGTCCTTTAATTCTTTCATTAACTGTGGAAGCAGTGTTTTATGGCCGGCAGCAAGTGAGCTTATTCCAATCACGTGAACATCATTTTCGATCGCTTGTAAAGCGGTCTCCTTTGGTGTTTGGAATAACGGTCCAATATCCACATCAAATCCTAAATCAGCAAAAGCCGTTGATATCACTTTTGCTCCCCTGTCGTGACCGTCCTGTCCCATCTTGGCAATAAGGATTCTTGGCCGGCGTCCTTCGTTTTCTAGAAATTCCTCTGTCATGCGCTGAACTTCTTTCATTTCCTCTTCATTCGAGTACGCAGAGCTATATACTCCACTAATTGAGCGGATAATCGCTTTGTGTCTTCCTGCAACAACTTCGACCGCATCTGAAATTTCCCCGATTGTTGCACGAGCCTTGGCTGCGTTTACCGCAAGTTCAAGAAGATTTCCTTCTCCTGTCTGCGCCCCTTTTGTTAATGCTTCTAGAGTTCGCTTTACTTCTTGCTCGTTTCTATTCTCCTTTACGTATGCCAGTTTTTCAATTTGCTTTAATCTTACAGCCGTGTTATCTATGTCTAAAATCTCAATATCTTCTTCTTTATCTACTCGGTAACGATTGACACCGATGATTGTTTCCCCGCCTGAGTCAATTTTGGCTTGACGCTTTGCTGCCGCTTCTTCAATCTTCATTTTTGGCAAGCCGGTTTCAATTGCTTTTGCCATTCCACCTAGCTCTTCAATCTCTTCAATATGCTCCCATGCACGTTTTATCAACTCATCTGTTAGTGCTTCAACATAATACGATCCACCCCAAGGGTCAATCACATTCGTGATTCCGGTTTCTTCCTGAAGAAATAACTGCGTATTTCGAGCAATTCTAGCAGAAAAATCGGTTGGAAGTGCAATAGCTTCATCTAGAGCATTTGTGTGAAGAGATTGAGTATGGCCCATCGCTGCAGCATGCGCTTCGATAAGTGTGCGAGTCACATTATTAAACGGATCCTGTTCAGTTAAGCTCCATCCAGATGTTTGGGAATGGGTACGTAACACCATAGATTTCTCACTTTGAGGAGAAAACGACTTCATCATCTTTGCCCAAATGTAACGCCCTGCCCTCATCTTAGCTACTTCCATGAAATAATTCATACCAATCGCCCAAAAAAATGATAATCTTGGGGCAAAGGAATCGATATCAATACCCGCTTTTAGACCTGTTCGAACATATTCGAGCCCGTCTGCTAGTGTGTAAGCAAGCTCGATATCTGCCGGTGCTCCCGCCTCCTGCATATGATATCCTGAAATACTAATGCTATTGAATTTCGGCATATACTTAGAAGTATATGAAAAAATATCAGCGATAATTTTCATCGACATTTCTGGTGGATAAATATATGTATTACGAACCATATATTCTTTTAAAATATCATTTTGAATCGTCCCAGATAACTGTTCCTTACTTACCCCTTGCTCCTCAGCCGTTACAATGTAAAAGGCCATGATCGGCAAAACGGCTCCATTCATTGTCATCGAGACAGACATCTGGTCAAGAGGAATGCCATCAAACAAGGTTTTCATATCGAGTACAGAGTCTATAGCAACACCTGCTTTTCCTACGTCACCTACGACGCGTGGATGATCAGAGTCGTAGCCTCTATGGGTAGCTAAATCAAATGCTACTGACAGACCTTTTTGTCCCATTGCTAAATTTCTACGATAAAATGCATTACTTTCCTCTGCGGTAGAAAAGCCTGCATACTGTCTTACCGTCCAAGGCCTATTAACATACATCGTAGGATATGGTCCCCTTGTAAAGGGGGGCAAACCAGGTAAATCTCCAAGATGAGCTAAATGATCACGGTCATCTCTCGTATATAAAGACTTTACTTTGATTTGTTCATTTGTTTCGTAAAATAAATCCTCTATGGACGCAGTTATTTCTTCTTTTTCTCGGTTACTCTTTTCTTCCTTAAAGGACGAAATCTTTATTTGACGAAAATTGGGTTTGTTAAGCATGAGTCGTTTCCTCCATTTCAGTCAAGAGACTCGATAGAGAATCATAGCAGTTACTTTGTCGATGAAAAAAGTCCGTTACACCTGATTGAAGCCATACATCCTTTGCTTCAGGTAGCCCTGCCAAATATAGTCGTTTTTCTGGATAATTCTTATGAAATTCTTTCACGATGGTAAGTCCCAATTCTTCAAATTCTCCATACGCTCCACACAAGCAGTAAGTTGAATGGTTACTACTTTCAATATACTTCTGAATTTGCTCCCAACTGTCAGCTCCCTCACTTTTTTCCGTAACGATCCCACCTGGTGCAAGAAAGCCCGCAATAAAATCTGCTTGTGGCTTAAACTGTTTTAACCCACCTATACAAATTACCCCCACCACTGGTTGCCGTTCTAGTTTTTCAGAAAGCCTTCTAAGGGTTTCATAGGGTTCTGAAAGTCTAGATTGCTTTAGCTCGGGTATCTTGATGGCTACTGTTTCAGGTGTTGTTTTTTGCTGCATGCATAATTTTAATGGTTGATCTTCTAAATTTGCGTACATATTGGTACCGACAATCGATTGTTTTCTTGTGAAACTATCATTCTTTCTATTATCCAATACTTTAGAGATTTGTGATTGGATGTCACCATCAACAAGGGAGGATAGCATACCGCCATAATCATCAATTTGCAAAAACAGCTCCCATGCCTTCTTGGCAATCTCATCAGTTAGTTCTTCTATATACCAGGAACCTCCAGCTGGATCGTGTGTTTTACAAATAAGCGCTTCTTCTTTTAGAATAAGTTGAGTATTTCGAGCAATTCGCTCTGAGAACTCTGCTCCGTTCCCTTCGAGCTCATTAAATGGACTTACATGCAAATATTGAACCCCTCCGATAACTGCAGCAAATGCTTCATTACTAGAACGAAGAAGATTCACATATGGATCATAAACTGTTTTTGTAAAGCTTGATGTTTGTGCTGATATGACCATTTTTTGATTTTCGTTACTTCCACCGTATGCTTTTACGATTTCACTCCAAAGCATCCGTGCTGCTCTTAACTTAGCAATTTCCATAAAGAAATTGGCTCCTACTGAGAAGTGAAAAATATATTTAGATAGTATTGTTTCGATCGGTATGTTTCGGTTAGAGAGTTCTTCTAGGTGGAATACGGCAGTTGCAAGAGAAATCGCAATCTCTTGGACGGCGTTAGCCCCCCCATTATGATAGGGAGTTGTGTCGACAAGAATTGTTTTTAGTTCTGGGAATTTTTGTGAGGCAAATTGAATGTTTTTTGCTAATTCATCATAGAAATCGTTCACTGGCTCTTCTAAATAGCCATCTGAAGCTAATTGAGCTAACGGATCCGTTGCGATAAAGCCTTGTATATCACTTCTCTCTTTGACGCTACTGAGCTCTGAAAGGAGTTTGGATTGGTGACCTTTCTTTGCATGAACGCAAACTGGTAAACGGTCCGTAAACGCTTCAAATATAGATTGATAGGAGATATCCTCTTGAACAGAGAAAGAAACAGCGGACTGTCCGCCTTTGATTGCAGCTTCCATCTTGTTTTTTAGCTCATTTCCGGTAGACGCGTGAATGGTCTGAGCTATTCTCCATGGTTGCTTCTCCCCCAAATACGAATCAATTCCTCTTCGATAATCTGGGATACCAGGAAATTGAGAACAGTGTTGTTCTTTTTTAAAATAAAGCGGTTTCATTTTTATCTGTTCGTATGTATGTTTTATTAAATGTTCTACCTTTTTTCCTTTCAGTGACTGTTCACTTTTTTCGGTCCAGTCTTCTTCTTGCCAAAGTGGGAATGACGCATGTTTCATATCTTTTATTTGCATTGTATGCCGTGTCAAATTTGCCACGGCTCCCCTCCCTCCGAAAGATAAATTGAGGTAAAATTTAAAATTATTGATCTTACCCTTATTGTAGTACACATGGGAATAATTGCAAAGAAGAAAAACCGCTGTCTAATAGACAACGGCTTTTTTGTATTAGTAGATAGATGTATTTTCCTTTGTGGTTGCCTCAAGGATATCTTTCACCCGTTTTAAGAATCTTCCGCACACAAGTCCATCAAGAACACGGTGATCAAGCGATAGACAAAGATTAACCATGTCTCTTACAGCAATCATACCTCCATCCATGACAACCGGACGTTTAACGATGGATTCTACTTGTAGAATGGCTGCTTGAGGGTAATTAATAATTCCCATGGATTGAACTGATCCAAACGAACCGGTGTTGTTGACAGTGAACGTACCACCTTGCATATCAGCACTTGATAATTTTCCAGCTCTCACTTTAGACGCTAGTTCAGTTATTTCTCTCGCAATCCCTTTAATGGTCTTTTCATCCGCGTGCTTAATAACTGGAACATACAAAGCATCCTCTGTTGCAACAGCTATGGAGATATTAATATCCTTCTTCTGGATGATTTTATCTCCTGCCCACATAGAGTTCATTTGCGGGAATTCCTTTAAAGCTTGAGCGACTGCTTTTACAAAGAAAGCAAAGAATGTTAAGTTAAATCCTTCTTTTGCCTTAAACTCCGATTTGATGGAGTTTCTGTATGCAACTAAATTCGTCACATCGACTTCAACCATCGTCCAGGCATGTGGTGCCTCATGCTTGGAGCGTAACATATTAGCCGCAATTGCTTTTCTAACACCTGAAACCGGAATTTCTATATCCCCGGCTGTTACAGGAACATCAATTGGAGCAGGCGCTGCTTTTTCTACCGCTTTTGGAGCTGGAGCAGTTGGAACAGCTCCCGCTTTTAGTTGAGGTGTCGGAACGGCTCCGGACTCTATGATCGCCAGAAGATCTTTACGAGTAATTCGACCACCCGCTCCAGAACCTGATACCTGTGTTAAGTCAATCCCATGCTCCCCAGAAAGCTTTAAGACTGCTGGTGAATATCGCGCTTTATTAGGCGCATCACTTATTACTTCAGGCTTTTGAATATTTTCCTCTGTTTGATTCTTTGTTATCGTTTCCTGAGGTGTACTATCTTGCCCTTTGATTTCGATGGTACAAATAATCGCACCAACCTCTAATGTTTCTCCTTCGCTAGCAATAAGCTCGACAATCTTTCCTGAGAAGGACGAAGGTACTTCTGCATTTACTTTATCAGTCATTACCTCTGCTAGAGGATCATATTTGTTTACGGTGTCCCCAACTGAAACGAGCCATTTGCTAATCGTTCCTTCTGTAACACTCTCCCCAAGCTGAGGCATTTTGATTTGTTCAATAGCCAATTCATTACCTCCTTGTTAACCTTTAATCCCTATTAAAATTCAGCAAGCTCACGCATCGCTTTTTCGACCTTATCTGGATTTACCATAAAGTATTTTTCCATCGTTGGTGCGTATGGCATAGCTGGTATGTCAGGGCCTGCTAAGCGCTTAATCGGTGCATCTAAATCAAACAAGCAGTTCTCAGCGATGATCGCCGCTACTTCGCTCATAATGCTTCCTTCCTTGTTATCCTCCGTCACTAACAGGACCTTTCCTGTTTTAGAAGCTGCTTCAATAATCGCCTCTTTATCCAAAGGATACACGGTACGTAAGTCAAGGATATGGGCTGAAATCCCGTCACTAGCTAATTTTTCTGCGGCTTGTAGAGCAAAGTGAACACATAAACCATAAGTAATGACGGTAATGTCTTCTCCCTCTCGTTTTACATCTGCCTTACCAATTGGAAGAACATAATCATCAGCCGGAACTTCCCCTTTGATTAAGCGATAGGCACGCTTATGCTCAAAAAACAGAACAGGATCGTCATCGCGAATAGCTGCCTTTAACAGACCTTTTACATCATAAGGAGTTGAAGGCATAACAATTTTTAGACCAGGCTGATTGGCAAATACCGCCTCAACTGATTGAGAATGGTACAGTGCACCGTGAACGCCTCCACCATAAGGAGCACGCACTACAATGGGGCAATTCCAATCATTGTTAGAGCGATAACGGATTCTTGCAGCTTCGGAAATAATTTGGTTCACTGCGGGCATAATAAAATCAGCAAACTGCATTTCAGCAATTGGTCTCATACCATACATCGCTGCGCCTATTCCGACTCCTGCAATGGCTGATTCAGCTAGTGGAGTGTCAATTACTCGAGCCTCACCAAATTGCTCATATAAGCCTTGCGTTGCTTTAAATACTCCGCCCTTTTTACCAACGTCTTCACCTAAGACAAATACTTTCGAATCGCGCTCCATCTCCTCACGGATCGCCATAGTTACCGCATCAATATATGAGATTACAGGCATTGATTTCTTCCCCCTTACTTCTCAGCATACACATGCTTTAATGCACTTTCAGGAGCTGCATATGGTGCATTTTCTGCATAGTCGGTTGCTTCATTTACTTGTTTCATTATTCGATCATTAATTTCCTTTGCTAACTCATCATTTAGGAGTCCAACTTCAGTTAGATAAGAAGCAAATGTAAGAATTGGATCCTTCGCTTTCGCTTCCGCTACCTCTTCTTGACCACGATAGCTTCGGTCATCATCATCAGAGGAGTGAGGAGTTAATCGGTAAGAAACGGTCTCTACCAATGTTGGGCCTTCTCCACGACGCCCGCGGTCTGCTGCTTCTTTCACGGCCTTGTATACCTCAAGTGGATCGTTTCCATCCACCGTTACACCTGGCATGCCATAACCAATGGCTCGATCGGAAACATTCTCACACGCAAGTTGTTTTTCGATCGGAACGGAAATCGCATACTTGTTGTTTTCACACATAAAGATGACTGGAAGTTTATGTACTCCAGCAAAGTTTGCGCCTTCATGAAAGTCTCCTTGATTCGACGAGCCTTCTCCAAACGTAACGAATGTCACTAAATCTTTGTTTTCCATTTTACCAGCAAGGGCAATTCCAACTGCATGAGGAACCTGCGTAGTTACTGGAGAAGAACCTGTGACAATCCGGTTTTTCTTTTGTCCAAAGTGACCAGGCATTTGACGCCCACCTGAGTTTGGATCCTCTTCCTTAGCAAAGCCTGACAACATTAGATCTTTCGCGGTCATACCAAAAGTTAAGACAACACCCATATCTCGATAATACGGAAGAACATAATCCTTCTCACGATCTAGTGCAAATGCTGCACCGACTTGAGCTGCCTCTTGACCTTGACACGAAATAACGAATGGAATTTTACCCGCGCGATTTAACAGCCACATCCGCTCATCAATTCGACGAGCAAGCAGCATCATTTCATACATTTCTAAAACCGTTTCATCACTCAAACCTAACGCAAGATGACGATTTTCACCCATTATTATAACCTCCTATTTAACGGTGACAGACACCCTTTGTGGACATTTGTATTTCTGGAGTGCACACTCCTTCACCCGTGTAAAGCTTTCCCATCTACGGCAAGGGCTGCTTCTCCGATTGCTTCAGATAACGAAGGATGAGGGTGAATCGTATGAGCGATTTCCCATGGAGTTGCATCCAACACTCTAGCTAACCCTGCCTCTGAAATCATGTCTGTTACGTGCGGGCCAATCATATGGACACCTAAAATATCATCCGTTTTCTTATCAGCAATGATTTTTACAAATCCATCTGATTCACCATACACAAGTGCTTTACCGATGGCTCGGAAGGAGAATTTCCCTACTTTTACTTCAAATCCTTTTTCCGTTGCTTCTTCCTCTGTGTATCCTACACTTGCTACCTCAGGATTCGAGTAAATACACTTAGAAATAAGACTATAATCAATTGGAGAAGGCTTCTCCCGGGCAATATGCTCAACCGCAACAATTCCTTCATGTGAAGCTACATGAGCCAATTGAAGTCCGCCAATGACATCACCAATTGCATAAATATGGGATTCCTTTGTTTGATAGAAAGAGTTTGTTTTAATAACTCCTTTTTCTATCTCAATATCCGTATTTTCAAGTCCAATTCCTTCAACATTTGCTTGTCGACCTACAGAAACTAAAATCTTCTCTGCTGAAAATTCCTTAATCGTTCCTTTTACATCAGCAGAAATCGAAACATCGTTTTCCTTTTTTAGAGATTCTGGTAATACTTTTGCACTGGTAACCAATTTGATTCCTTTTTTCTTCATTAAGCGCTGCATTTCCTTTGAAATTTCGCGATCTTCTGTTGGAATGATGCGATCACTATACTCTATTACAGTTACATCTGCTCCAAAATCCGAAAGCATCGATGCCCACTCTATTCCAATCACACCACCACCAACAATAATAATCGATTTAGGAACAGAAGTAAGTTGTAATGCCTCATCAGAGGTAAGTACCTGTGAACCATCGATTTCAAGACCCTGTAACGTACGAGGACGCGAACCAGTTGCGACAATGACATTTTTCGGTATCAGCATCATGTTGTCTTCTCCGCTGTTCATCTCTACCGAAATCGTACCCGGCATTGGTGAAAAGATAGAGGGACCTAGGATCCTTCCAGTTCCTTCATATACGCTAATTTTCCCTTGTTTCATAAGGTGTTGAACCCCGTTATGGAGCCCCTCAACTATTTTATTCTTTCTATCTTGAACCTTACCGAAATCTAATGAAATGTTTGAGGCAATTACACCAAAATCTTGCGCTTTCTTAGTCGTACGATAAACCTCTGCACTTCGAAGTAATGCTTTACTAGGAATACACCCTTTATGTAAACACGTTCCGCCTAACTTTGCTTTCTCAACGATGGCCGTTTTTAATCCCAGCTGTGACGCACGTATCGCTGCCACATATCCTCCAGTACCTCCACCTAAAATGACTAAATCATATTCTTCTGCCAAACCAAAACCCTCCTCGTTACTTGCTATGAACAGTATCTTTTATTCCATTTGGATATTGTTTCGCCTCTTCTTCTCCTCTTAGGACTCTTAGTGCACCTTCTGCCAGAGCCTGTAACTCATTTTCACCAGGTTCAATCATGACGTCTGCTATCCAATTAACACGATCACTGATTTCTTTAACAAATCCTTTCCCGTACGCTAATCCACCCGTAAGGATAATGGCATCCACTTTTCCTGCCAATACACTACTCGCTGCTCCAATCTCTTTCGCAACTTGATATGCCATCGCTGAGTATATAAGCTTTGCCTGTTTATCTCCCTTACTGATCATTTCTTCTACTTTTAGCGCATCATTCGTACCAAGATACCCAACTAGCCCGCCTTGACCGACTAGTTTTTTCATAACTTCTTCTCTATAAAAATCTCCTGAATAACATAAGGAAATTAAATCACCAGCTGGTACTGTGCCCGCACGCTCCGGACTAAATGGCCCATCTCCATGCAAACCATTATTCACATCAATCACTCTTCCATTTTTATGAACCCCTATAGTGATTCCTCCACCCATATGAGTCACAATTAGGTTCAGGTCCTCATACCTTTTTCCGAGTGACTTTGACACTCTCCTGGCGACCGCTTTTTGATTAAGTGCATGGAAAATGCTTTTCCGTTCAATTAATGGAAAACCAGATATACGTGCGATAGGATCAAGTTCATCTACAACAACTGGATCGACAATAAATGCAGGGATATTTAAACCCGATGCAATTTCAAAGGCAATAATTCCTCCCAGGTTGGATGCGTGTTGCCCTGAATAACCAGCCTTTAAGTCTAAAAGCATTAAATCGTTTACTTCATACGTCCCACCTTCAATTGGGCGAAGTAAGCCACCACGCCCACAAACAGCACTTAGCTTTGAAATATTTATTCCTTCAATATCAAGCGTCTCAAGTATCGTTTGTTTTCTGAATTCATATTGGTCAATGATATTGTCAAACGAATTGATCTGGTCTGATTCGTGTCGTATGGTCTTTTCAAGAATTGAAAGGTCATTATCGAATACTCCGATTTTCGTTGATGTAGAACCAGGATTGATCACAAGAATTCGATTCATTAATTCGTGCAACGTGTAAACCTCCATTGTATCCAAGCTTTTTACTACTATGTAAAAGACAAGAGGCTGATATCCTCAGCCTTTCCTTGTCAGTGCATTAACGTCGACTTAAAATATGGTGTCCGTTCTGTAGGAATTGACTTCTAGAATTACGCATTCTTTCGATTCGCTCTTCTGCCATTCGATCTGCCGCTTTATATGTCGGTATTCTATCACGTTTTGCAATTTCAATGACCTTCTCAATATTTGAGTAGATCGTCTCTACTTTTTTCATTGCTCTCTCATGATTATAGCCGTATAACTCATCTGCTACATTAATTACTCCACCTGCATTAATCACGTAATCTGGCGCATAAACAATTCCCATTTCATGAATGATATCACCATGGCGTGGGTCACGTAGTTGGTTGTTTGCAGCTCCTGCAATGACTTTCGCTTTAATTTGCGGAATCGTGTTATCATTAATTACTGCCCCAAGAGCACATGGTGCATAAATATCACAATCCACACTATAAATTTCATTCGGCTCTACCGCTTTGGCTCCAAATTCCTCAACAGCCCTTTGAACAGCTTCTTTATTAATATCCGTAACAATTAATTGTGCACCTTCTTCATGAAGATGACGGCACAAGTTATATGCTACATTTCCTACACCTTGTACGGCAACAACTTTTCCTTCAAGTGAATCCGTTCCGAACGCTTCCTTTGCAGCAGCTTTCATCCCACGATAAACACCATAAGCAGTGACAGGTGATGGATTCCCGGAGGAACCAAATGCCGGTGATATACCCGTTACGTAATCCGTTTCTTCATGAATTAAATCCATATCTGCTACCGTTGTTCCTACATCTTCCGCTGTAATGTAGCGTCCATTTAATCCTTGAATGTAACGACCGAACGCACGGAACATTTCTTCATTTTTATCTTTACGCGGATCACCAATAATAACTGTTTTTCCACCGCCAAGATTTAATCCAGCCGCTGCATTTTTGTAAGTCATTCCCTTTGCTAGACGCAAGGCATCTTCAATCGCAGCTTCTTCTGACTCGTATGTCCACATCCGCGTTCCACCTAAGGCCGGACCTAATGTTGTATCATGTATAGCGATAATCGCCTTTAATCCTGATTGTTTATCTTGGCAAAACACCAATTGCTCGTAATCATAAGTTTCCATATACTTAAAGATTTCCATTTACTTCTTCCTCCTCAACCAACAGTGTTTTCTTTATTTACAAACAGAACAAATTGCAAGAGCAAGTGAATATACTTTACTTTCCGCTGAATCTGCTCTAGATGTTAAAACAATTGGTACTTTTGCTCCGGCGATGATCGCTCCAACCCTAGCACCAGCAAAATATACGAGTGATTTATATAGTGTATTTCCTACTTCAATAGTTGGCACTAATAAAATATCAGCTCGTCCAGCCACCTCACTGTTAATCTTTTTCTGCCTAGCAGCTTCAAGAGAAATGGCATTATCAAGACCAAATGGTCCGTCAATGATGCAATCCTTTATTTGGCCTCTTCTGTTCATTTGAGTTAAGATCGCTGCATCCATTGTTGCTGGCATTGATGGATTTACGACCTCTACTGCTGCAATGACAGCAACACGCGGAGTTTCAATCCCGATTGATTTCGCAAGTTTTACCGAATTATTAATGATTTGAATTTTTGTATCTAAATCAGGATTTATGTTCATGGCTGCATCGGTAACGATCGTAAAACGGTCATAACCAGCAACTTCAAAAACGGAGATATGCGACAACACATTCCCTGTTCGTAATCCGTAGTCTTTATTAAGTACTGACTTTAAAATGGTGGCTGTTGGAACATTACCCTTCATAAGTACATTTGCTTCATTTAATTTAATTGCTTTAACTGCATGTTCAGCAGCAGAAGCACTTGAGTTGGTATGAAAAATCTTTATTTTTTCACTTTTTACTAGCTCCGGGGCCTTTTCCCTCAGTATAGACAAAATTTGCTCTTTATCTCCATATAGAAAGAAATTAGCTATCCTAAGCCTTAGAGCCTCTATAACTGCTTCAATAACCTCTACATCATCTGCCGCCGCTACTGCTACAGTCTTTTCTTCATATTGGGTTGCTCTTTCGATTAGCAAATCCAATGTCATGTAAGTTCAACCCCTTTTTACCCATGCTTGCGATACTCCTGTATAACATTATGCAAGAAGCATGCCAAAAAATAAAATATGAAAACGTTTTATTTTGCATGAATTATCCTGCAAATTGTTTCATTGTATGAAATTTATTGCATGCCACTTTTGGCAAGATTGTATTTATCGAGCTTATAATATAAATTTCGAACGGACAATCCCAATTTCTTTGCAGCTGCTGTTTTATTTCCTTTTAGCTCCGCTAAAGTTTGAGCGATTATTTTTGCTTCAAACTCTTCAACCAGTTCTGCAAGCGATTCCTTTTTTTCATCCTCCGCTGTCACCTTTGGCAACTGATCTTGCTCCTTAATTAAAGCTGGAACGTGCATAATATCAATTTCTGTTTCATGATTGGTCATAAAAATGATTGCCCGTCCAAGAATGTTTTCTAATTCCCGAACATTCCCTGGCCAATCGTAACGCATAAGTTGCTTCATCGCGAGCGGGGTGATTCCCTCCACATTTCGTCCATAATCTTGATTGATTTTCTGAATGAGCCTTTCGCAAAGCAACGGAATATCCTCTTTTCTGGACCTCAAAGCAGGAATATGAATAGGCATTCGATTGAGACGATAATATAAGTCTTCCCGAAAAGTACCGTTCGCAATGCCTTTCTCAATATTTACATTCGTGGCAGCGATCACTCGAACATTAATTGGGATCGATTTGGTCCCACCCACTCTTGTAATTTCATTTTCCTGTAGAACTCTTAACAGCTTTGCTTGTGTATTGGCCGTCAACTCACCAATCTCATCAAGAAAAATACTTCCATTATTCGCTTCTTCAAATAACCCTCTTTTGCCCCCACGTTTCGCACCTGAGAACGCTCCTTCCTCATAGCCAAACAGTTCACTCTCGAGCAGACTTTCTGATAATGCCGCACAATTTACACGGATGAACTTGTTATATTTCCGATCACTTCCATTATGGATCGCGTGCGCAAAAAGTTCCTTTCCCGTTCCTGATTCACCGCGAAGCAAAACCGTTGCAGGAGTTTTCGCACCAAGTCTTGCTTGTTCAATTGAAAGCTGGATTTCTTCCGAACGTCCAATAATATCATCAAAGGAGTATTTCGCTTCAAGAGTACGAATAATTTGCCTCGCTCTACTCAACTCTTTATTTAAGCTTTGAATTTCGGACATATCATGAATGACTCCAACGCTTCCTTTTAGTTTTCCATCAACGATTATAGGAGCAACATTGACAATGACATCTTTTTTATTCGGTCCAACTCTCATCGTTACTCCTCTTACCGGTCTCCTCGTTTGAAGTACTTTCATATGCATACTTTCGCCTTCTGATATATCAGCATTGGCTGGTTGACCAATGACTTGTTCCTCTGTCAATCCGGTTAACCTGCTATAAGCTGGGTTAATCATAATTCCATTTCCGTTTTCATCCACAACAGAAATTGCTTCATCACTCGACTGAATAATCGCCTGAAGCATGGTCCTTATCTCATTTAAATTCGTTATTTCTAGTGCCAGGTCCATTAATTCTGTTTTATCTTTAAAGACAGAAAACGCACCAATTAATTGATTATTTTCATCAATCATTGGGATTCGGGTGGTTATCACATGCATACCATTCGTTAATACCAATTCATGATTCGCTTCAATTTTCCTGGTTTTTAAAATACGTGGCAACTGGCTTGAAGGAATAACCTCGACGATTGGTTTTCCAATCGCCTCTTTCTGGCTAATTCCTGTCATTCTCTCCGCACTGCTATTAAAAAGGGTCACTACCCCGTCTTTATTTACTACAATCATCCCATCGTCAGTTGAATTAAAAATCAGGTCATGCTTATATGCATCATTTTGCACTTTATCAAGCAACTTTTCTTTTTCTTCAATTAACATGGTAACAAGGAAGGCTACACTTCCAGGAATAAGAACCGTATTCTTAGAGCGAGCATCTCTTAATTCACGGAAAACATTTTCATCACCAGTTACCTCAATAATAATATCAACTGTTTCTATATATTTACGCCAATCAATATCTGTAATGATTCCTTCCGTTTTGGCGTGTTTTATTCCTTCCGCCTCTTGATCACGATCAATCACTACTTTAACATCAAGCATAGCTGTTTCTTTTAATATTTTTAATATAGAAGTTCCACCCTTACCGGCCCCTACAATCATGACTGTCTGCAAAAAATCACCTACTCTATATGAATAATGAAAAATATTGCATGTCTCTATTTTAATGTGAATATTCCATCTTGACAAATTGGGAGAATAATTTATGATGGCAGAGGAGACCACACTTTCGTTTTGAAGGGATTGCCTATGATTAGAATATTTGCGTTACTTATCTTATTAATACCTGGCTTTTTAGCTGCATACGGTATTAAACTAATGCGAGATATGCTGTTCGGGATACTTCTTTCACCCTTTCCATATCTTTGGCTTCAATTTCTGATTGGTCTATTTCTGTTTGTGGCAGGTTTATCTTTCGTTGCAGGTTTTATCTTTCACAGAGATCGCAAAAAAAATAAAGTACAAGCTCGATTTCAGACACAAAAAAAAGACAAAGCGTAAAAATATGATTACGCTTTGTCTTTTTTATATTTATCCCGAAGTTTAACCGCTTTGGTTGGATCATCTGTTATAAATGCTGTACAATTGATTTGAAACAATCTCTCCATCTCAGCTCCTTTATTGACTGTATATGGCCTCACAGCAATTCCCGACTCTAAGGAAAGACCAATCACCTCATTGGGCACTGATAAATAATGGGGATGAAACCCTTTCGCTTGAATAGAAGCTGCATATACCCATGGCATATATAGACCTTCTGATAGCAAAGGGGCAATCTCGATTTCTGGAGCAAGTCTATAGCAATGAACAATACTGTAATGGTTAAACGAAGAAATGACGATTCGTTCTGAGAGATCGTATTTACGAATTAATTGTATCACTTTTTCTTCCATTTCTTCGTAACGAAACACACCATTTTTTAATTCAACATTGCAGGTTAATGTATTTGTCGTTAGCCAAGCGAATACTTCTTCTAATGTAGGAATTGTTTGTTTTTCTTTTAAATCAGGAAATAATACTCCCGCATTCAATTTTTTTAATTCTTGAAGTGTAAAGTCCTTTACATACCCTTTTCCACTTGTCGTGCGGTTTAGTTTTTCATCATGAATGACTACTACTTCACCATCTTTTGAAAGCTGGACATCTAGCTCTACTCCATCTGCATTTGCATATTCAGCTTCATGAAATGCTATCATCGTATTCTCAGGATACTTAGCTGAATAGCCTCGATGTGCAATTACTTCCGTCATAATGATCGTACCTCCATTATTCCGAGTAAAGTGTATTCCTATCACAGTAAATCGTACCTTTTATTAAAGTTCGAACATGTTTTTTCTGATTTTTGATTTGTAGTGTCGTTTCTGGATACGCTGCAACTTGTATACTTACTTGACCTTCTCCCTTTGTCTCAAGAAGCTTCATGACGTTTTTTCTTCGCGCCTCTAAAAAGGACACTTCAATCATTTCGTCCTCATACACGCTCTTTAAACGTTGAAATTGTTTGAATTGTGTTTCATTTAAATGCGATTGTAAGTCTTCAAACGATTCGAGTTGCTTTTTAAGCCCTTCCACATAGAAAACTTTTTCTTTATACCTCAACAACAACTCTGAAAGCTCATGTTCTAATTCGAAGCGATTGAATCCTTCAACTTGAATAAATGTCTTCCTTTCTAGCCTATTGCCAAATACAGCAGCACTTACCTTCCCCTTCGCCTCAATGGTTCCGCCGATAATTTTACCCTTTTGTTCGTTAGCGATAATATTTCTTCCCTTAATTTTTGCACCTAACGCATAATATCCAATATGAATATCCTCACCAGCTTCTAGAGTACATTCATTAGCATGTTTTAAGAATATATTTTTTGCTGCTTTAATAATGGTTATGTTATTCCCGAACACTCCACCTTTAATAAAAATGTCACCGCTTTCGGATTCCACTTCTTTGGCCCCGCTTATGCCAAGCTCCCCTAAGATTGAAATATCCTGAGTAGCATTGACACTATAGCCCGCTGAAACAATGCCGTTAATTGTGACACTTCCATCAAATTGAATGTTTCCAGTACCCGTTCCAACATCTCCATTAATGATGAGATGATTTCCAACAGAAATTTTCCCATCTTTGTATTGGACAACTCCATCTACAAGCGCTTTCAAAGTGGCTACGTCGTCCTTTTCTATCTTTTCAACTGTCTTATGGTCATAAAATAAGGGTTTGTCCTTCCCTTGTTTCGGAAGCAAAACCTCTCCCAGTACATTTCTTCCAGGAACACCTTCTGTACATGACTTCTTTTCACCAAGCCAATCCCCAGCTTTCACTTCATCAATAAAGTGCAAATCAAAGAAATCCGCTTTTCCATCTTCACGAATTGCCGGTTTTCGGTCAGATAATTGAAAATACCGCACAACCGCATCCGCTCCAGTAAGGGCGGGTTCACCTTTTGCTACGACAAATTCCTTATTTGCAAGTGGTTGCTTTACTGCTGCTTCCAATATTCCATTTTTAATTCCATGAACATCTAGTGCTTCCATTATGTCAGCAGTGAGTTTTTCACGCTCACTGTGTAACTGTGCTTCTGTTACGTGAAGCCGCATTTTTACGATCATCTTATTTTCACTAAAAGAAATAGATATAAGAGGCTTCCATTCACCGACATGAATCTTCTCATTTTTTGCTTGTTCTAAACTAGCCTTCAATTCTACAAATTTTGTGATCGCTATTCTCGGATGCTCTCGAACAAGCTGATCCAATCGATTAAGTGAAAATCCTTTTTGTAAAACAGTAATAAAGATAGATCCGTTCTCCTCTTCAAGTCGAAAATATTCATTGTTTATTAGGTCCATGAATGCCGTCACCCTAATCATAATAGTACTTTAAGTATATATGAAAGATGGTTACTTGAATATACATGATCAATCTTCTTCATATAAAAACAAAACTTTGTCCCAACAAGTGATATCTATAAAAGCAGTATCATATTTTTAAGTAAATATATTATATGTTAGTAGGGATTTTTATGAATGAAAATAATCATCACCCTTATGAGCAACTCTCAAATTCTAACTCAGCCCCCCGTTATATAAGAGTCCCAGTTGAAATCGTTCATTCGGAATTTGACTTTACGATTAATAAAACCATTAAAATTAGCGAAAGAACAAACAAAATATTAGACATCAACTGGACTACCACTCACCCTGAATATCAAATAAACCTAGTAGCAAATCGACTTTGGATTTCCGGTAAACTTCATGCTGAAATCACCTATACCAAAATAAACAACTCTAACATCCACATGGAAAATCTTCTTATTCCGTGGAAAAAAACATGTCAATTAGACTATACGTACCCTCCAATGATTCCTTTGAGCAATGAAAAAACACAGTATGATTTCATAAACCAAGACCAAAAAACAGAAACTTCCACTCACTTTGAACAAACGATTTACCAAAATGAACCGCCTATTTTTGAAATCATATCTACCAAAATTATTACAACAAAGAATATAAAAGAAGAGGGTACTAACTCCATTCTAATATTGGACATATATTGTGAAAAACAGTTTAGGATATGGCAAAACCAAATAATAAAACTTTAAACCAGAAGGAACTGTTTGTATGGTTCCTTCTTTGTTATGTAGAAAACATAAACAGGCAAAAACACCTGTCCATTAGTCCATACACCGGGACAAGCGAATCATACACTAATCATGTATAACAAGCATCAGAAAGGGGAAAGTTAGTATGTCATTTTATGAGCATCATGATTCTCAAGGAAAAAAGAAAGTTGTAAAATCATCATCTGTTCAACAAGAAGTAAGTAACACACCTGTAACACCAGAGGTAATTAATTCGTATCCTTTTATGAAAGTTCCTGTTGTATTAGGGGAAACAACTGTACAAATCGACCTAGATTCCATTATTGAGTTTCCTGAGCCAGTATTAGAAATCAAAAAAATTAAGAAAAACCTAAAGCTAGTACAATGTCGTCTATTGCTACCGACAAACAAGCTATTCTTAAAGGGATTTGTTAGAAAAAACATTCAATATGCAACACCTAAAGCAGGAGGGAAAGATTTTGTCTCTTCAAGCATTCACTCCTTAACGGTCGATGTCCCATTTCAAGCAGTTACTCAAATAGACTTTTTAAGCAAACCCGCTTTTAAAGCTGGTCCTAAAACGACTGAGTTCGAGTATTTCATGTCTTCCCCACTACCTCATGGATATGCTTCCAAAGAAAAATTGCTTTCTGCTGACCTCTCCGAGTACAACCAAATTAGTGGTGAGGTTTTTAACGAGCTACCGTATTGCGAATTAATCGCAAGTCATTTTATTGAAATGGATGAAGCCCTTAATAGAAAAATGGGAACGGTCTTTGGCCCAGAGGGAGAAATCTGTGCACCATTTGAAGAAGGTACCTTCACAAAAATCGAAGAAAAAATGGTTGTTGAGCTGACTTTAAAGGTACTACAAAATCAACAGGTTAAACTGCAGAAACATGTATGTAAACAGGACGAGGATAAAGATAACCACCATCATTATTAATAATCCCCATAACCATACAAAACCCAATGAACACATTGTCATTGGGTTTTTATTTTCCTTATAATAAATAATACTGAATGATGGCTTACTTTTCTTCTAACTCTTTCAAGAAGCCTTGTGCTCTAAACGAAGCTTATCAGCAACCATCGCGATAAATTCTGAATTGGTAGGTTTTGCTTTTGACATGCTCACGGTATATCCGAAAAGACTCGAAATGCTGTCGATATTTCCTCGGCTCCAAGCAACCTCAATGGCATGACGTATTGCACGTTCTACACGGCTAGCCGTAGTATTATATTTCTTTGCAATATCAGGATACAATACCTTTGTAATTGATCCAAGCAGTTCAATATCATTGTAAACCATAGAAATTGCTTCACGTAAATATAAATACCCTTTAATATGAGCCGGTACACCAATTTCATGGATAATGCTAGTAATATTTGCATCCAAATTTTTCGGTTTTGATTCCATTTGTTGACGATACATTGGACTAGTTGTTAATGGCGAGGACGATCTCATGACAGCGCTTGTTTTTCCACTCACTTGACGAATATGATTTCCTAAATTTTCTAAATCAAATGGTTTTAAGATAAAGTAAGAAGCTCCTAGTTCTACCGCTTTCTTAGTAACGTCCTCTTGGCCGAATGCTGTAAGCATAATAACGTTCGGCATCGGAGACTTTCGAGTTTCACGCAACTTTTCAAGAACCGCTAGCCCGTCTAAGTGTGGCATAATAATATCTAAAACAAGAACATCAGGAGTCACTTTTTCTAATAAATCCAGACATTCTTGACCATTATGAGCAGCACCAACGACTTCCATATCTTCTTGGGACACTAAATAATCCTTGAGTAAGCCAACTAGCTCTCTATTATCATCAACTACACATACTTTTATCTTTTTCACTACATGTTTCCTCCTCGAAAGTATTCTCACCTGAACAATTATCTATATATATAATCTACTAACCAATTCGACAATGCAACAGTAAATCCTTTTCTTTTTTGAAAAAATCTAAAAAAATGGTATAAATCTCTATTTTTCTTCGGTTTTCGCCCGTATTCGACTTATTCTGTATTTTTGTCGAAAAATCTTTATTTTTCGAATAAAAAAAGGAGAGGCGTAAAGCCTCCACCTTAACTCGCCTTTTCTCTTGGTTTTTCGTAAATATCGATGCCTGCTTCATTTAGCATCCATTCTATATGAACACCATAGCCTGAAGTAGGGTCGTTGACGAACACATGCGTTACGGCTCCAACCACCTTATCATCCTGTATGATCGGACTTCCGCTCATCCCTTGAACAATCCCACCTGTTTTTTCAAGTAACTCTGGGTCAGTTACCTTAATGACCATTCCTTTTGTAGCCGGAAACTTTTGTGGAATGGTGCTTACAATTTCGATATCAAATAATTTAACTTGATCATTATCTACAACCGTTAGTATCTTAGCCGGACCCTCTTTAACCTGATGCGAAAGAGCTATCGGAAGTGCTTTATCCATTATTCCATTGGTAATTTCTTTTGAAAGCTTACCAAATATTCCAAAAGGGCTATTTCTTTGAATGTCACCAATTACTTCTTTATCGGAAGAGAAACGGGCAAGTTTTTCACCTGGATCTCCATTGCTTCCTTTTTCAATAGACGTGACTGTTGAGCGAACAATTTGACCATCCTCAACTACGATAGGCTTTTTCGTGTCCATGTCCGAAATAACATGTCCTAAAGCACCATACTTTTTCGATTCCGGATGATAAAACGTCATCGTTCCAATACCAGCCGCCGAGTCACGAATATATAAGCCAAGTTTAAAATTCTCTTCTCCTGTTTCTTTTAATGGCATAAGCTTTGTTTCAATTTTGCCATCTTCTCTGCTTACTTCAATATTTAATGGTTCACCCTTTTGACCTGCTGTTTGAACAAATGGTGCTACATCTGACATTTTTTCAATTTTTTGACCGTTAATCTTTGTAATAATGTCGCCTACTTTAATCCCTGCAATTTCACCTGGAGATTTCTTGCCTTCTGCTGTATTTACTTGATGGTGACCAACGACAAGGACTCCTACCGTATTAAGCTTCACACCGATAGACTGTCCACCTGGAATGACTTTAAAATCCTTTAATACGTCTACATCGACCTTTTTAATAGGGAAACCTGCTAGTTCAAGCAGCATTTCATCTTTCCCGTATTTCTTTGCTTGTAATGACACGGTTTGATCATCTTGTTGAACAGAAAGAGTTGAATTTGCTGTGACGGCAGCAGATACAGGAGTAGATTTTTGTAAAATAAGGTTTTCACCTTCAAACAGGGTAACGCTTTTGGGGATACTAAGGTAATCTTGAAACGGTTTCGAAAATCCTATGGCAACTAATGAAACAAGGAGAATTCCACCAATTATTTTTCTAAGAAGTTCATGCCTCAACATCTTTCACTCTCCTCGCTTCTAGTCCACACACACTTTTTTCTTCTTTATGGCTACATCTTTAATTTTGCCTGCTTGAGTCGCATTTATAACCTCTTCCGTTATAAAAAAGCTACCCGTTTATGGATAGCTTTTCAAGTTACCTTCATTTCCTTTGCTAAATGGAGTAATTCTTTTGCATGCTCTCGAGTCAAATCGGTAATTTCTACTCCAGAAATCATACGACCGATTTCTTTCACCTTATCTGGCTCTGATAATGATTGCACTGACGTTTTCGTTCTTCCCTTTTGGGTAATCTTAGAAATATAAAGATGGGTATCAGCCATAGCTGCCACTTGAGGCAAATGGGAAATACAAAGTACCTGAGATGATACAGCTACTTTGTAAATCTTTTCTGCAATGGCTTGTGCTACACGTCCTGACACCCCAGTATCCACTTCATCAAAAATAATGGAAGTAACGCCTTGATGTTTAGAGAAGATACTTTTTAAGGCTAGCATCATTCTCGATAGCTCTCCACCAGATGCTACCTTGGATAAAGGCTTTAATGGTTCTCCTGGATTTGTCGAGATAAAAAATTCGATTTGATCACATCCTGTAGGAGTGAACACATCATAATCCGAGTGAAAACGTACTTCAAATACTGTTTTATCCATATAAAGCTCTTTTAATTCACGGTGTATCGATTTTGTTAACTTCTCCGCAAACTGTAACCTTGTGGAGGTCAACTCTTTCGCTTCGAGTACTAAATCTTTCTTAATCGCCGCAAGCTCTTTACTTAAGGCATTGATATGTGTTTCTTTATTTTGTAGTGTTTCTATCTCTTCTTCAATTTTAGCAGCGTATTCTATGATCTCTTCAATCGTCTTTCCATATTTCCTCTTTAGCTGATTTATTTCGTTTAGTCTGCTTTCAATATCGTGCAAACGTTCTGGGTTGAACTCAAGACTATCCATTTTACTTCTCAGTTCTCTAGCGACGTCCTCTAAGGCGTAGTAACTAGTCGACACCGTCTCAGCTAACTCTTGAAATTGATGATCGACACTTGAAACATCTTCTAAGTGACTCATTAAAAGACCAATCCAATCTAATCCCTTTTGATCTCCTTGAAGGACAGAATAGCTATTAGAAAGGCCCTCATACACCTTTTCAAAATTAGACAATCGTTTCTTTTCTTCAAGTAATTGGTCATCTTCATTAATCACTAACTGAGCTTTTTGAATTTCATCAAATTGAAATTGAATCAAATCCAGTCGATGAGCCATTTTCTGTTCATTTTCACTCAAACTTTTTAACCTTTTAGAGGTCTGCTCATAGCTTCGATATAATTTCGAATACTCTTCTAGTTGACTTGATATTGATTTTGCCCCGAATTGGTCTAAAAGCTTTTGGTGCTTAGCTTCCTCCATTAATTCTTGATGCTCATGCTGTCCATGAATATCAATTAATGTCGCTCCTATTTCACGCAAGGTAGATATGGTCACCAATTTGCCGTTTATGCGACAAACACTTTTTCCTGATTGCGATATATCTCTTCTTAAAATAAGCATTCCCTCTTCAATCTCTATTCCAAACTCTTCGGCTTTTTGATAGCTAGGATGCGTTAAACTCTCTAGTTGGAAAAGCCCTTCAATTTCGGCTTTTTCTTCTCCATGTCGAACAAATTCTGACGAACCTCTTCCCCCGACAAGAAGATGAACAGCATCGATAATAATCGATTTACCTGCTCCTGTTTCACCTGTCAAAACGGTCAATCCTTTTGTAAAGGACACAGTTAGATTTTCTATAATAGCAAAGTTTTTAATAGACAACTCGGTTAACAACTGGTTTCACCTCTGTTTAGAGCATTTCAAGGAATCGATTGGAAATCGTAATCGTTTCTTCTTCTTTTCTACAAATAATAAGAATGGTATCATCTCCACAAATCGTTCCTAAAATCTCTTCCCAATCTAAGTTATCTATCAGTGCACCAATGGCCATGGCATTACCCGGTAATGTTTTCATAACAAGTAAGTGACCTGCACTATCAATACGAACGAAGGCATCCATTAAATTTCTCTTTAATTTTTGGAGAGGATTAAAACGTTGATCGGCTGGAAGACTATATTTGTATCTTCCATCCATAAGCGGCACTTTTACTAAGTGTAGTTCTTTAATATCTCTAGAAATGGTTGCTTGTGTTACATTAAATCCAGCAAACTTTAGTTCATCAACTAATTCATCTTGTGTCTCAATATCATTGCTAGTAATGATTTCTCTAATTTTAATATGACGTTGACCTTTATTCATGTTTTCACCCCTGATTGCTTTCAAAAACTCTGTAATATTTTGTTATATTTTTTCAACTTTTGTAGATGTATATATGTATAAATATACATCCTTTTGCTTATCTCGTCAAAGTATACCTGCAATAAAAAGAAGAATAAGCAGGACCGCTTACTCTTCTACATTCCCCTTTGATTTTAATACTTCATGAGCTTCTGAAACAATTTGGCTTGGCTTCTTAGAAAGATGGTTTATCCCTTGCTCCTTTTCACCTTCCCAGCCTAAATGAAGTAAAAACTCAATATTGCCATCGCCACCGGTGATTGGTGAGAACGATAGATTTTTGACATCATAACCTAGAGACAAAGATAGGTCGATGATTTTATTTACAACCGCTTCATGTACCTTTGGATCCCTTACGATTCCCTTTTTCCCTACCTCTTCTCTTCCAGCCTCAAATTGTGGTTTGACCAAAGCGATAATATCACTGTTGGGCACTAGGAGAGTTTTTAACACAGGGAGAATTAGCTTTAATGATATAAACGAAACATCTATTGAAGCAAAATTCGGCATCTCACCAGTCAGATCAGCAGGTGTCACATAACGAAAATTTGTCCGTTCCATGACGATGACTCGTTCATCCTGTCTCAGCTTCCATGCTAACTGATTATATCCGACATCTAAGGCATACGATTGTTTAGCTCCATTTTGTAATGCACAGTCCGTAAATCCGCCGGTGGAAGCACCAATATCTAACAAAACTTTTCCTTCGACATATACGTCAAATTCCTTCAATGCTTTTTCTAACTTTAAGCCACCCCTACTTACATATGGCATGACATTTCCTTTTATCGTTAACGGTAGATCGCTGCTTATTTTCTCACCTGGCTTATCCAATCGGTTTTCATTGCTATATACGAGTCCTGCCATAATTGCACGTTTCGCTTTTTCTCTTGTTTCTATTAACCCGCGTTCAACTAGCAGGACGTCAATTCTTTCTTTTTTACTTTTCATAGTAGTGAACCTTTTTTCCCTTTAACCTGTGTGAGTTCGATTACTTTCCGAATCGTTGAATCCACGGTCAAATCGATCTCTTTCAATAACTCATCAACACTTCCATGCTCAATAAATTGATCTGGAATCCCCATACGATCAATCACTGCATCAAAATAACGATTTTCCGATGCAAACTCTAAGATAGAACTTCCAAACCCACCTTGAAGGACGGCTTCTTCGATCGTTAATACAGGCATTTTACGTTCAAACAGATCAGATAGCATCTTCCGGTCTAACGGTTTAATAAATCGAGCATTGACGACCTTCACACGAATCCCCTGCTGTTCAAGATGATTTGCTGCCTCTAACGCCATTGGAATCGTTGTCCCAAAAGTTAAAATAGCCACATCTTCGCCTTCTTTTAATACTTCCCAAGTACCAATTGGAATCGTTTTAAGCTCTTCATCCAATGGAACCCCTACTCCATTTCCTCGTGGAAATCTCATGGCAATCGGTCCATCATCATACTTTAAAGCTGTATTGACCATATGTTGCCCTTCGTTTTCATCTTTAGGCATCATCAGCACCATGTTTGGCACATGTCTCATAAAGGCAATATCAAATACTCCTTGATGAGTTTCTCCATCAGCACCTACAAGCCCTGCACGATCAATACCAATAAAAACATTTAAGTTTTGACGGCAAATATCATGAACCACTTGGTCATAGGCTCGTTGTAGGAAAGTCGAATAAATGGCTAAAAACGGCTTCATCTTTTGGGTTGCAAGACCCGCAGCTACTGTCGCAGCATGCTGTTCAGCAATTCCCACATCAAACATACGATCAGGGAATTCACTTGCAAATCCCTCAAGCTTCGAACCAACAGGCATCGCAGGGGTGATCGCAACGATTCTCTCATCTTCTCGAGCCAGCCTACGAACCGTTTCACTTACCAGTTTACTCCATGCTGGCGGAGGGGTTTCAGCTGGTTTTGGAAAAGCTCCTGTTTCAATTTTATACGGTCCCGTTCCGTGCCAAGTACCCACTACATCACTTTCTGCAGGATGATATCCCTTCCCTTTTTTAGTGATCACGTGTAAAAGAACCGGTCCTTCTGTCTTTTTTGCGTAGGCTAAATTTTCAAATAGTTCATCATAATTATGACCATCTACTGGTCCTAAATACGTAAAGCCCATCTCCTCAAAAAACATACCTGAAACTAACAAATACTTTAGGCTATCTTTTATTCTCTCGGCCGTTGTGGCTAATTTTCCTCCAACAGCAGGAATTTTCTTCAACAAATACTCCAGTTCATCTTTCGCCCAGTGATATTTCCCAGCCGTTCGTAATCGCCCTAAGATACTGTGAAGTGCTCCTACATTTGGTGCAATGCTCATTTCATTGTCATTTAAGACAACGATGAGGTTCTTCTTTTCATGACCGATGTGATTTAATGCTTCTAGTGCCATTCCACCAGTTAATGCACCATCACCAATCACAGGGACAACAAAAGATTTCTCCTTTTTTAAATCCCTTGCTATCGCCATTCCCATAGCAGCGGATAAAGAGGTAGAACTATGCCCTGTTTCCCATACATCATGTTCACTTTCAATCATCTTTGGAAATCCACATAAGCCTTTATATTGTCTTAGCGTGTCAAACTCACTTGCTCTACCTGTTAAAATTTTATGGACATATGATTGGTGACCAACATCCCATAAAATTTTATCTTTTGGGCTTGAAAAACAAGTATGAAGAGCAATGGTCAGCTCTACTACTCCTAAGTTCGGTCCAATATGCCCACCCGTAACTGATAATTTTTCTATTAAAAATTGTCTGATGTCGTTACTTAATTCTTGTAGTTGTTGTTGAGAAAGCCCTTTTAAAAAGGAAGGGTCTTTAATTGATAACAGATCCACTAGTTGGACCACTCACTTTCATCTCTTAATTGTTGCCAATCTTTTTCTTAGATGTTCATAGGTTTTTCGTTTGCTGTATACATTAAGAGTACCGTATTATAGTCATTTTTCCAAATGTTTTCCGTTTACACTCTCATTAATGATTTCGGTTAGCTACTAAATCCGTGATTTCTTTAAGAATATCCGTTTCAAGCTCCATACTATTTAGGGAATCCTTTGCAAGCGAAATATGCTCTAGTAACGATTGCCTTGCCCCCTCCATCGTCAGCAACGATGGATATGTGCTCTTATTGTTTTGTTCGTCACTGCCTACTTTCTTTCCAATGATTTCTTCATCACCTTCAAGGTCTAGAATATCATCCCTAATTTGAAAGGCTAAACCTAAATGGTGAGCAAATGTAGCAAACTTTTCTAATTGGTGAGTATTTGCTCCGGCAATCATGGCTCCAGCAACCACGCTGTACGCAAGTAACTTCCCTGTCTTATGGATGTGAATGTATTCAAGTTCATCAAGACTTAAGTCTTTCCCTTCCCCATCCATATCGGCTACTTGTCCACCTACCATTCCTTCTGCCCCTGATGCTTTTGCTAGCTCAGTAATAAGTTGAATTTTCACTTCGGCCGGTATTTGTTCTGAGGATGCACTTGAAATTACTTGAAAGCTGTACGTTAAAAGGGCGTCTCCAGCAAGAATGGCATATGCTTCTCCGAACACCTTATGATTTGTTGGTTTTCCTCTTCGTAGGTCATCGTTATCCATGCTCGGAAGATCGTCATGAATTAAAGAGTACGTATGGATCATTTCTATCGCTGCAGCCGCTTCTAAACCTAATTCCCCCTTCTTACCAAACGCTTCTAATGTAGCGAATAATAATAACGGACGAATACGTTTGCCGCCTGCTTCTAACGAGTAGAGCATCGCTTCCTTAATTAGTGAAGGTGCAGTTAATTTACTAACAGATTCATTTAAATAAGCTTCCACTAACTCTTTATACTTTTTAGAAAAGGTGGTAAATCCCACTTTCTTCACTTTTATTCCTCCTCTTGAATAGAGAAGGTTTCCTTCTTCCCATTCTCCGTAAGAATTTCTGTTAGCTGCTCCTCTACATTGCGGAGCTTATCGTGACAAAGCTTTGAAAGCTCCATTCCTTTTTTATAAATAGAAATCGCCTCTTCTAGAGGTACATCACCTTCTTCTAGTTGTTCAACGATATCTTCAAGTTGCTGCATTGCTTCTTCAAAGCTTATTTTCGTTTCTTTACTCATTTGTTTGATCCTTCCCCTCGATCTCTAACACTTCACAAGTGATAGAACCATCTACAAGTTTTATTTTAATATTATCATTAAGTCGGATTTGTTCCGTGCTTTTTACTAAGTGATCGTCTTCATTGTAGACGAGGCTATATCCTCGATCCATAATTTTCAAAGGGCTTAATGCATCCAATGCCACATTTACTCTTTGATGTTCTTTTTTCTTAGCTAAAAGAAGATTAGCAAAGGCACGATTTAATGCCTTTTCCGTCTTTGTTTGCTGCAGAACAGATGTTTGAAGAAGCATATTCAAATTATTTCTTTCAAGTCTCCGTTTGGTACGAATATATCCTTCATTTCTATTTAAAAATAATGCTTGTGCTGCTCTCTGTAATAATTCTGTTGACTTATCAACCTGCTCTACCTTTTGTTCATACAATCTTTGTGGGTATTTAAAGGCGTATGATTTACTCAAACGATCATATCGCTGTGCTTGTACATTTATCTTCTCTTTAATTTTTCGAATAATCCTTGTTTGTCTTGTTAACACTCTTTCAATTAATTCATCAATATGAGGAACAGCGAGCTCTGCCGCACCCGTAGGAGTCGGTGCTCGAAGATCCGCTACATAATCAGCAATGGTGGTGTCTGTTTCATGACCAACAGCAGAGATAATCGGAATCCTAGATGCAAATATGGCCCTCGCCACTATTTCCTCATTAAACGACCATAGTTCCTCAATCGATCCCCCACCGCGGCCAACAATCAATACATCAATTTCTTGAGATTGATTGGCTTGTTCGATTGCCTTTACAATGGATGCAGCTCCTTGTTCTCCTTGAACAAGTGCGGGAATGACCATTATATTTGCAATCGGGTATCTCCTTTTAAGGGTCGTTAGAATATCTCGTATCGCTGCTCCCGTAGGAGAGGTAATTACCCCAACTGTGTGGGGGTATTTTGGCAATGGTTTTTTATATTCCTTTGAAAATAAACCTTGTTTTAATAGTTTTTCTTTTAGCTGTTCAAAAGCAAGATAAAGATCGCCGATTCCATCGGGCTGCATCTCTTTTATGTACATTTGATACTGACCACTTTGTTCGTATACGGTGATATCACCTTTCACTAACACTTTCATTCCATTTTCTGGTCTGAATTTAATGGATTTATTAAAGCTCGAAAACATGACAGCCAGGATTCTTGCTTTTTCGTCTTTTAAAGTAAAGTACATATGTCCACTGGAGTGCTGTTTAAAGTTTGAAATTTCCCCTTTAACGTACATATCCTGTAAATGTGGATCAGCGTCAAACTTTCTTTTTATATATTTGGTTAAGGCAGTTATTGTTACATATTGCTTTTCTTCCATTTAGTACTCCTTTTTCAGCAAAGGTATGGATCACGCAAAAAAAACAGTCCTATCTAATTATAAGGATAAATCTCTTTTCAGTCACGTCTTGATGGTTTGGAAAAGGGATTACCTATAAAAAAGGGCTGTTTTTTGTGAAAATCTATCCTTGAATAGCTTTTCGTGCGGCTTTGGCTGTGTTATACATGAGCATGGTTATGGTCATGGGACCGACTCCACCTGGTACTGGGGTAATGTAGGAGGCCATGTCTTTTACTTGATGGTAAGCAACATCACCACAAAGCTTCCCTTCTTCGTTTCTGTTGATTCCAACATCAATGACTACTGCCCCTTGTTTTACATAGTCGGCAGTTATAAAATTAGCTCTCCCTACAGCGGCAACTAAAATATCTGCTTGATTCGTGTAAGATGCTAAATCACGAGTCTTTGAATGGCAGTAAGTTACCGTAGCATCACGGTTTAAAAGCATTTGCCCCAGAGGCTTTCCGACGATATTGCTTCGTCCCACAATCACCACATGCTTTCCAGATAGAGAAATACCCTTTTCTTCGAGCATCACTATCACACCGGAGGGCGTGCATGGCATCAATGCATCTTGTCCTATGACCATCTTTCCCACATTAATTGGATGAAAACCATCAACGTCTTTCATCGGTGAAATAGCATTAATGATTTCGTCTTCATCCAAGTGATCTGGAAGTGGAAGCTGAACCAATATCCCATGTATTTCTTTACTCTCATTAAGCTCATAAATTTTAGATAGCAATATGTCTTGAGTAACAGTTGAGTCGAATGTAATAAGCTCCGAGTAGATTCCAAGCTCCTTACAGGCTTTCTGCTTGTTAGCCACATATGTACGTGATGCATCATCATTCCCGACTAAAATAACCGCTAAGCCCGGTACCACTCCCTCTTTTTTGAGGTTCTGTACGTTTGTCTGGATTTCTATTCTCTTTTTTCTACTTACTTCTTTCCCATCAATTGTTTGAGCTGTCACAATCATTCCCCCTTATCAGCAAAAGCGGAATTACTGCTTTTCTGTTTGTTGCTTTATTTTCGAGAGAACTCCGTTTACAAATCGACTAGCATGCTCGTCTCCGAAAACTTTCGCAATCTCAATCGCTTCATCGATAACAACGTTTGCAGGTACTTCTTCTTTCATGTATACAAGTTCGTAAACAGCCAGTCTTAACAGGTTCCGATCTACTGGTGCAATTCGCTCAATTGTCCATTTTTCTAAATGTTCTTTAATCATTTCATCTATCTCATTTTTGTGTTCCACAACCCCACTAACTAGATTAGAGAGGTAGTCATCTCCACGCTCTTCTTCTAATACATGAAGAATCGCTTCCTTTGGATCTGCTTCACTCATATCAATTTGAAACAATGCTTGTAATGCTTTTTCTCTTGCCGTTCTTCTTTTCATCTATCCTAAACTCCTTTATTGGTTGAGATACCCTAATCATCAATATGATCATAGCATAATAACTCATCATACATGAAATACTCGAAAGAAAAAAGAGCCAAAGACTTTTTTGTTGTCCTTGACTCTTCAGAGTGAATAAATTACAGCTCTTGTTCTTGTTCAACCTCTTGCTTCGTACTTTCAAACTGAATGCCAACGATATGCACGTTTACTTCCTTAGCATCAAGTGCAGTCATATTCAAAAGCGCTTGTCGAATATTATCTTGAACCTTTTGAGCAACAGTTGGAATGGAAACACCAAACTTCATTAAGCAATATACATCAACTTTAATTCCGTCTTCCCCAAGTTCCACCTTAACGCCCTTGCCATGATTTTTCTTACCTAATCGCTCAACGACCCCTAATGCAAAGTTTCCTCTCATTTGAGAAACTCCTTCTACTTCAGAAGCAGCAATACCAGCAATTACTTCAATCACTTCAGGTGCAATCTCTACTTTCCCAAGACCAGAGTTTCCTGGGTTCATTTCCAAGATGTTATTTTCGCTCATACAAAGCACCTCCAACTTTATTTTCCTGTTTCCATTAAATCATACATTTCAAGAAATTTCGTGTTAAAGTCTCCTTCAACAAACTTTTCATGATTTAAGAGTTTTAAGTGGAATGGAATGGTTGTATGAATTCCTTCTATGACAAATTCACTTAACGCCCTTTTCATGCGTGCGATTGCTTCTTCTCTAGTACTTCCGTACGTAATCAGCTTCGCAATCATGCTGTCATAGTATGGAGGAATCGTATAACCAGGATATGCAGCTGAATCCACACGAACTCCTAAACCTCCAGGAGGAAGATACATTTCTATTTTACCAGGTGAAGGCATGAATTTCTTCATTGGATTTTCTGCGTTAATTCTGCATTCAATCGCCCACCCATTAAAAGTAACTTCTTCTTGGGTTAAACTAAGCTTTTCACCAGATGCCACTTTAATTTGTTCCTTAATAAGGTCAACGCCAGTTACCATCTCTGTGACAGGATGTTCTACCTGGATACGAGTATTCATTTCCATAAAGTAAAACTTACGATTTTGATAATCATAAATAAATTCTACTGTCCCTGCACCGGAATAATCAACCGCTAGTGCTGCCTTAACGGCTGCGGTTCCCATCTCATGTCTTACTTCTCCGTCTAAGGCTGGGGATGGCGTTTCCTCAAGAAGCTTTTGAAGTCTTCTTTGAATGGAGCAATCTCTTTCCCCTAAATGGATGGCATGACCATGATTATCTGCAAGAACTTGAATCTCAACATGTCGGAACTCTTCAATAAACTTTTCGATATACACACCAGGGTTACCAAAAGCAGTTAATGCTTCTTGTTGAGTAATGTTAATCCCTTTGATTAGCTCAATCTCCGTTCGGGCCACACGTATCCCTTTTCCGCCCCCACCAGCAGTCGCTTTTATTATAACAGGGTAACCAATTTTATTGGCCAATTCGATTGCTTCTTCATCGTCTTTAATGATTCCTTGGGATCCTGGAACAATGGGAACGCCTGCTTGTTTCATCGTTTCACGTGCGACGTCCTTTGTCCCCATCTTAGAGATGGCTTCCGGAGATGGTCCAACAAATGTGATATTCACATCTCTACAAAGATCAGCAAAATCAGCATTTTCAGCTAAAAAACCATAACCAGGATGAATCGCGTCACAGCTTGTGAGCTTAGCTACACTAATGATATTAGTAAAATTTAAGTAGCTGTCCTTTGATGCAGTAGGCCCAATGCAATATGCTTCGTCTGCAAGCTGAACATGTAAAGATTCACGGTCCGCTTCAGAATATACAGCAACAGATTCAATCCCAAGCTCACGACAAGCTCGTATAATACGAACGGCTATTTCTCCTCGATTCGCAATTAATAACTTTTTTATCATAGCAGACAGCTCCTTACTCTGGCTTCACTAAAAATAACGGTTGACCATACTCCACTAACTGTCCGTCTTTTACAAGTATTTCTACAATTTCTCCGTTAACTTCAGCTTCAATTTCATTAAATAACTTCATTGCTTCTACGATACAAACCACTGAATCGCTTGAAACCTTTGAGCCAACCTTAACATACGCATCAGCATCAGGTGAAGGCGATTCGTAGAAAGTCCCAACCATCGGTGAAGTGATTTTATGTAAGTTTGAAGTATCAGCAGCAGGTGTTTGTGCTGGTTGCGCTTGAGGTGCGATTTGCTCCTCTTGCTTTACCTCTACAGCAGCCACTGGTGCTGGTGTTCTTTCAGCAACGACTACAGGCGCTGGTGTAACTTGTTCCTTTACAGTCACTGTTCCCAGTGCCGCATTCTTTTTCATTTTAATTTTTGCACCTTCGTATTCATAAACAAATTCATCTAGACTTGATTGATCTACAAGTTTTATTATTTCTCTAATTTCTTGAACCTTTAACATCATACTCACCTCTAATTTACTTTTTAGCACTAGATACTAATATCATACGATAAGACCTCATAGAAGTTCAACCTTTATTCCTCTATATACATATTCGACAAAAGAACACGTTTTCATTTTTGAAATATAAGATTTTTTTAAATTTTTCCTATTCATTTTTTCTCCTACGACTAAAGTTGTAGAAAATTTAGAGCTTTTTCATGAGGGAAATGATTGAAATATTTTCTATTCTGTAATTATAAGAAACCATTTATACAGGAGGAGATTTGTAATGAATAGTAACGATGTAGTCATGATTACTGGAGCATCAAAGGGATTAGGAAAGGCTTTAACATTAGCATTTGCCAAACAGAGGAAACGGTTGTCTATTTGTGCCAGAAATACGGAAGCCTTATCTCAAGTAAAGGAAGAAGCAGAACAATTAGGAGCAGAGGTGTTTGCTATAAAGGCAGATATTTCTCTTCAAAGAGACGTAGAAAGATTTGTAGCTTTAACAGTAGAACGGTATGGACAAATCGATGTGTTAATCAATAATGCCTCAACCCTAGGACCGAGTCCAATACCTCTATTACTAGATTATCCTGAGGATGACTTTTCTACCACATTACACGTAAATGTTCTAGGTCCTTTTTCGATAACAAAAAGAGTGCTGATTCACATGCTTTTACAAAATAAGGGATCAGTCATTAATATTACCTCTGAAGCCGGCTCAACTGGTTATGCCGGTTGGGGTGCCTATGGAGTATCAAAGTTTGCACTTGAAGGATTAACAGAAACTTGGGCTGATGAACTACGTGACACAAATATCCGTATCAATATGGTTGATCCTGGGGAAATGAATACCGAAATGCACGTACTTGCCGTTCCTGATTGTGATTATCCGCTAGCAGACCCTAACGATGTGGTTGATATTTTTCTTTATTTAGCTTCCGAAGACTCAATAAATATTACCGGGAAACGGTTTGAAGCCCAAGTATACAAGGAGGAAAGAAAATGACTTCACAAGCTTTTGATTTTCATCTTCCGACACAGTTGAATGCGTCAATCCCTCCTGAGCGAAGAGGGATTAGACGTGATCAAGTGAAAATGATGGTACTTAATAAACAAAGTGGGCAAGTATACCACGATGAATTCAGTCAGCTTGAACATTATCTTCAAGCAGGTGACCTCCTTGTTCTTAACAATAGCCGAACAATCCCCGCACTATTAAGAGCTAGGTTTCATCAAAATAATCAGAAGGAACCATCGATTATAGAGATGAAACTAGCTCGTAAAATAAATGAGTTCGAATGGGAATCTTTAATTTTAAGTGATAAGGTTTCGGCTGGAGAAGTTTTACACTTCTCCCCTACTTTGTCAGCAACCGTATTAAAACAGAAAAGCCCTACTCCCCTTTCTCGAATTCAATTTTCAAAAGGAGGTACAGAGCTACTAGAAGAAATCTATATGATAGGAGAACCTATCCGTTATGAATATATTCATGAACCTTGGAGTCTTGAATATTATCAAACCGTTTTTGCGACAACACCCGGATCGTTGGAAATGCCTTCAGCCGGAAGAGCCATAAGCTGGGAACTACTATTTAGATTACAAAAGAAAGGGATTCAGATTGCTTTTCTTCAATTGCACACAGGGCTCAGTTATTTTTCGGACGACAATTTGCTGCCAAGTCCTGAAGAAAATAGAGAAAAATATATCATTCCAGAGAAGACAATGAATAAAGTACTAGATACAAAGAAACGCGGTTCAAAGGTCATTGCGGTAGGTACGACAGTTGTCCGTGCCTTAGAAACCGCCTCGAAGACCAGCTGTCTCACTGGTTGGACAAATTTGTATATTACTGAAGAGTCAAAGTTACAGTTGGTTGATGGAATCATTACTGGCTTTCATGAACCAAAAGCGAGTCATTTGGATATGCTTTTAGCTTTTGTACCAAAAGAAAAACTATTTCCTGCGTATGAGGAAGCCCTAAATAAACAATATTTATGGCATGAATTTGGAGATATAAATATCATCCTTTAGGAGGTAGACGTCTTGCGAGTCCATCATTATGGGATTGAAGTAAAAGATATGGAGAGATCCATATCTTTTTATAGAAAGGCACTTCATTTTCAGGTAGAAGAAAAGGTAAAATTTATGGAAGAGGATATTGTTTTTTTACGGTTAGAAGATGTTCGTTTGAAGACGATTGAATTTATACAAATAAGTTTGCGATAGTATGAAAATAATAAATTTCTATTGTTTGAGGGTGGTCCTGATGGGAGAGAGTTCTAGGTATAGAGAAATGAAGATACTTAAAGAAATTGCTGAAATGTTAAACGAGGGGACTGAATTGTATCATGTTCTATCTCAAGTCCTAAAAAAGCTATTGGACATAACAGGACTTCAAACAGGTTGGATCTTCTTTATTGATGAAAAAGGCTCCCATCAACTTGTCGCACATGAAGCCCTCCCCCCTGCTCTTTCGTATGAACAAAACCTGAGAATGTGCAAAGGTTCGTGCTGGTGTGTTAATCGTTATCATCATCAGAAATTAACAAAGGCAACCAATATTATTGAATGCCAAAGAATTGAGGAAGCAATAGAAGCAAAAATAGGAGACCATAACGGCTTAACTCATCACGCTACCGTGCCGCTTCGTGCTGGGAAGGAACGATTTGGTTTATTAAATGTGGGCGCACCCTTTAAAACCTTTTTCAAGGATGATGAGTTAGCCCTACTTGAAGCCGTTGCTTTTCAAATTGGTACGGCCATTAAGCGGATGAAGCTTGTAGAACACGAGCAAAAAACCGCTCTAAATGACGAAAGAAATCGACTTGCCCGAGATCTTCATGATTCGGTGAATCAATTATTATTTTCTTTAAGTCTCACGGCAAGAGCAGGAATAGAGATGACAAAACCAGAGGAAATGAAAAGTACCTTCACCTATATACAAGAGCTCGCTCAAGATGCACTTGGTGAAATGAGATCTTTGATTTGGCAGTTACGTCCCCAAGGGTTAGAAGATGGGCTACTGAGCGCCTTTCATAAATATGGCCAATTACTAGGGCTAACTGTTCATATAAACATGAAGGGTGTTCCTCACTTTTCAAGTCACGTCGAAGAAGCGCTGTGGAGAATTGGGCAAGAAGCACTTGCAAATTGTAAAAAACACGCAGGTACAACGATTGTTTATATTGATTTGGAAAAAAACAAAGAGGAAACAATTCTCACCATTAAAGATCTTGGCATTGGCTTTCAATATCAAAAGGGCGTTCAAACACCGTCTCTAGGTTTACAAAGTATGCAATTTCGAACTGAAGCAATTAAGGGAGAGTTTTCATTAGAAAGTAATCCCGGAAATGGGACACTTATTCAAATCAAAATACCTCATTAAGGAGGGGTGCAAAATGACAACGAAGATTCTTGTTGTCGACGATCATCACGTCGTTCGTAGGGGACTCGTCTTTTTTCTACGCACGCAAAAAGAGATCGAAATTGTGGCCGAAGCGGGTAACGGAATAGAAGCCATTGAGCTTACGAAAAGACATCAGCCCGACCTTATATTAATGGACCTTTCCATGCCGGAAATGGATGGCATCGAAGCTACGAAAATTATAAAAAACTTGTACCCTACGATAAAAGTCATTATTCTGACAAGCTTTTCTGAGCAGGACCATGTAATTCCTGCACTCGAGGCGGGTGCTTCTGGATATCAATTAAAGGATATTCAACCAGACGAACTTGTTCAATCGATCAGAAATGTGATGCTAGGAACAAACCAGCTACACCCCAAGGCCACAAGTCATTTATTAGCGAAGTTATCAACCGATCGAAACCAATCTCGTCATTCAATTTATGAGTTAACCAAACGAGAAATGGATGTATTAAAAGAAATTGCCAAAGGTAAAAGCAACAAAGAGATTGCAACAAGCCTATATATTACTGAAAAGACAGTCAAAACCCATGTTTCTAACCTTCTCTCAAAGCTTGATTTAGCCGATCGTACTCAAGCAGCCCTTTATGCAGTTAAAAATCGGTTAGTAGAATAAGAAAACGGAAAGCACCTTAGGGCTTTCCGTTTTTTTATTATTTACTAACTTGGAATTGTACCACTGGCTTCAACCCGCCTAATTCAGAACGTACTAGCTTTAAGATTTCATTTGCAGCTGCTGGAGAGTGGCTTTTTGCTTTTACAGTGACACGTACTTCGTCATCGCTTACTCTTACTAAAGCATCTTCATAGTCCATCGCTACAATCATCGTTTCAAGATACGCTTCTTTTTGGGTCACATCATTTAATTCTTTAATTTTATCAAGAGCGGCATTAATGTCTTCAGTTGGTAGATCCGTAGAAGCAACTGTCGTTTCTAGCTCTTCTTTTAATTTACTTCTCTCTTCATCTAGCTCTAAGCGTAGCGCTTCAAACATTTCATCGCTAGCAGTACTAGAAATGACTGTTTCCCCAGATTCTGATTTATTTTCTCCACTTACTGTTGAATCTTCCTCTGCTTCTTTTTCTACCGTAGCCATATTGTTCATTTGCTGTTCTGGAGAAGTAATGTAATATACCGATAATACAACAACTAAGCTAAGCATTGTTAATAACCAAACCGTTTGTTTTTTCAATAACATCTATAAATCCCCCTTTTATTTTTTAGGCATAACAGACACTCGATGAACCGGTACATCTAATAGTTTGGTAACGGATTCAAGTATCCATTTTTTCACTTGTATATTATCAGCTCCCTTTGCAATTACGATGACGCCGCGAATGGCAGGCTTCTTCGTTTCTATTACAATAGGAACCTCTTTTTCCCCATCTCGGATAATCACTAACTGTTCATCCTTTGATTGGTCTTCGACTGTTCTTTGCCCACCCTCACGGTCAACCTCTTCGGTTTTTTGGGACTGAACAACCACATTTTTTTCAAGTATCTTTTTCTCAGTCGCGTCGACATTTACTGCTACAATGACTTCTCCAACGCCGACAATTCCCTCAAGCGTTTCTTTTAATTGATTCTCATAATGATCTTCATAGGCGGCAATGATTTCATTCCCATCAATTTTTTTCTGTCCAAATGTTTCGACGTCTTCGCTTGATTCCTCGGCATTTGCTCCCGTTTCTACAGCTGAAGGACTTGGATTTGGATTTATTAGCAAATTGCTTGCTAACATAATGGCGGCTCCAATTAATAAGACGATTAAGAAGTATTGATATTTACTAGACTTTTTCTCAGGAGGGCTATCTTTACTAAATAGTTTTTTTAGGAATGTAATTGGCCCTTTATTATTGTTAGGTTCTTTATCTTTTTCTGTATCATTTTCCACTTATTTGTTCCCCCCTTCTATGAAGATTTCAACAGCGTCTTTGTTTACATCCCATTTTTCAGAGAGAAGTGAAGACAGTTTCTCGTTTTTTTCACTTTCCGAATTAGATGGAAGAGGTGAGTTCGTATCAATATCAACCATTTGTACGACTTCTACTACATCCTCCGATGTTGATTCTCGTAACGTAACAGATATCTCTTGAAGATTGTCTGGGAAGGTTGCGCTGCTCGTTTCATCCACTGATAAATCGATACTAGCAATCTCTAAACCGTACTGTTCCATCAACTCCTCTTCAACGTCCTTTTTTAATTGGACAGCCACTTCTTCTAAAGCATATGCATCAAAAGAGGCTTGTATTTCTTTTTTCTTCAATTCTATTGAATTTTCTATATTTTTTTCTGAAATGGAGTCTACTTCCGTGATGGAGGAGAGGCTCGCCTCGAAATCACTAGATAATATTTTCAGAACGGGTGAAAGAATAATTGCTATTAGCAATAATCCAGTAACCATCCTGGTATATTTTTGCATATTCGAATTCGGAAGCAGCATATCAACCACTGTTGCCAGCAAGACGAAAAGGATAATATTTGTGATCCAATCTTTTAAAAAATCCATTTCACCCCTCCTAACGAACCATCATCGTAAGGTTTCCTGCTGCTATGACAACGGTTAAACTTAAAAAAAACATCATAGATACGATAGCTAAAGCAGCAAACACGAAAACAATACTTTTACTAATGATTTCTAAACAAGCGATAACTGGTCCTCCTCCTAGAGGCTGTAAAACAGCTGCTGCAAACTTATAAATAAAGGCAATCATTAATATCTTGATCGCTGGAAAAGCGACAATTAGTAGTAATATAGCTACCCCTGCAATTCCAACGGTGTTTTTCAGTAAAAGAGAAGCACTAATCACCGTGTCAGTGGCATCTGTAAACATTCGTCCAATAACAGGGATGAAATTACCGGTAATGAATTTCGCTGTTCGAATCGTAATCCCATCTGTCACAGCTGCTGAAGCTCCTTGCACACTTAGAACACCAAGGAAAACGGTAAGGAAGATCCCGAGTAATCCAATGCTCCAATTTCTTAACAGGTTGCCTAATTGAGTAACTTTGTGATGCTCTGATAAAATACTCACAATGCTTAGGACTGCTCCTAAAAACAGAAGTGGTAAAACAACATATTGTATGAACATTCCACTGCTATTCATGAGGAATAAAATCACTGGATGGAAAAAGGCTGCAGATACAAGTCCCCCCGACGAGGCGATTAATGCAAGAAGAAGCGGTATAAGAGCTAAGATGAAGGAAATCATAGTTGTTATCGTATCATTTGTATACTGGATGGCTACATGGAAACTATTTAGCGCGATAATAATTAACACCATAAATACAATCGCATACGCGACTTTACTAACTGTGCTCTTTTCAAATGAGTTTTGTAGTGTTTGCAAAAACATCGAGAACACGGTAAGTAATATAAGGGTGCCAAGAAGCTTTCCATTCACAACAAATTCGTGAAAAATAAATTTAATTATTCCATTCGTCCACTCTTTTAAGGAAAATTGCTTGTCCCCTTTAATAAAATCGTATAGGCTTCCCTTTTGACTTTCCGGGAGAAACCCTCCGTATTCTGTCGTAATCTTTTCCCAAAACACCTTCATTTCATCAATATCTAAAGCTTCAAGCTGTTCCTCCATCATTTGTTCAGGATTTAGGACTGACTGTGTAGAAGATTGTGTTTCGTCGTTTGTCTCTGCATTACTTATTGGGGCAGACACAAATAGGATGAGAAATAAGAGAGAGATTGTTTTGAAGATCAGTTGCTTCAACTTTTTCACCTTCTTTTATTCTGTTCAGTGGCTCAACTAATTTGGGATTAATGCAATGATTGTTTCTATCAGTACAGTCAAAATGGGAATCGCCATGGCAAGTATTAGTATTTTCCCAGCCATCTCAATTTTCGAGGCAATTGCAGCTTGTCCCGCATCCTTTGTAATTTGAGAAGCAAACTCCGCGATATAAGCAATTCCGATGATTTTCAGAATGGTTTCTACGTAAATGATATTTACATTTGCATTTATCGCTATTTTTTCAAGCATATGGATAATCGCGTAGATTTGATCGATTAAATAGAGAAAGATGGAACATCCAACAAATACGATTAGCAAAAAGGCGAAATTTGGTTTTTGCTCCTTTACTACAAGAGCTAAAAAGGTAGCAATAAGTGCAAACCCAACTATTTGTAAAATTTCAATCGTCAAACCCTCCTTTACCCTTGGAATAGGAACACTGATTTGATTTTTTGAAATAATTCATCCACAATAGAAGCAACCATAAACAATATATAAATAAAGCCAAATAAAGTTACCCACTGAGCGTACTCTTTCTTTCCGACTTGATCGAGAATTGTGTGTAAAAACGCAACTACAATACCTACTCCAGCTATTTTAAAAATAATATCCACTTCTAAACCCATTCGCTTTTCCTCCTAAGACCACATTCGATTTTTTACATCAGTAGAATAACTAGAAGTAATCCTGATAGAAATCCTAAGCTTTTCATCATTTTTTCATATCTCGATTGCTTGTCATACGCATCCGCTTCTTCACGCTCTAGATGGGTTAACGCCAAACGAATTTGTTTTTGTTGCGAGAAACGATCATGTCTCCCAAGCGTCTCACCAAATTGCTTCATAATCTCATATTCTCCTTGTTTTAATGCTGTGAGCTTCCAAACCTCTTGAAGACTTTCCTCCCACGCATCTTTTACCGTAGTTTCAGAGTTGGTTAGTTTCTTCGAAAAGGATTCGAAAAACCAAGAAAGAGGCTTGGAAAGCTGTGAAGCTAATCTTCTAGCTGCTTCATGTAGAGGGGTATGACCATACATGATCTCAGCCTCAAGTGATTGTAACGCTGACTTTAATTGTCTTAGCTGGCGAGGCCTTTCTGTTAAGTGCCTAGAGGCTTCAAAGCCCGTCCAAGTAGTAGCAATGATAATAAAAACGGCTCCGATTAACTTTATCATTTATGTCACACTCACTTTTCTGACAATTTCCCTACCATGTTGATCCTTCACAGAAAGTATCGTGCCTGGCCCTTCTAATCGACTTAATTCGATAAATCTTTGAAATATTCCACTATTGATAATCGGTGCTAATGTGGGTCTTTTAACAATATCTGCGTACGAATGGCCATGTGTCGTCGTTAAAAGCGAGATCCCTGCATGAACTGCTTCTAAAATAGCCTCGCCATCCTCTTCCCTACCAATTTCATCTACAACTAACACATCAGGGCTCATAGAGCGAATCATCATCATCATCCCTTCAGCTTTTGGACAAGAATCTAATACATCTACTCTCGGTCCGAATGTCAGCTGAGGAACACCATTTATACTTCCAGCAATCTCAGATCGCTCATCAACAATTCCTACCTTGGCTGCTGGGATCGTTTTTGTACCTGTTGAAATCACTCTCGCTAAATCTCTTATTAACGTTGTCTTTCCTGTCTGTGGCGGACCAATAATCATGGTATGCAACCAGTCTCCTTCATATAGAAATGGGAGGAGACTATGACTAATCCCGATTTTCTCTTTTGCTATACGGAAGTTAAAAGATGAAACATCTGTAATTGCTTTCACCCTGCCCGCCTCCAAAATAACTTTCCCAGCAAGACCCACCCGATGGCCGCCTGCCACCGTAACATATCCTCTTTTTAGTTCTTCCTCTAATGTATAGATAGAAAAATGACTGATCTTATTCAGCAGTTGTATCGCATCTTCTGCTTTTACCGTATAAGATAAAAAGATTGGTTTTCCCCCACAGGTGATCTCCAATGGGCGACCAATTCTGATTCGAATTTCTTCCATATCATTTAATTGAAAGGGAGACAGTTGATTCATTTGATTGGCAATTGCTTTAGGTAACATACCCATAACTTCTTCCATAACCTTTCCTCCTGTCATCAGAACCTTTCTCATTAATTCATTTGTATGCCTGCTTGGCCACATTATGACTCCTGAATTCTATAATTGAGAGTAGAATCTTATTACTTAGACTGCATACATTTTACAAAGGAGAAGTATTGAAAAAGGAGGAGTTGATATGTATCAAGATTACACGCGAGTGTGGAACCATTACCCTGCTAGAGCAACTAGTACAAATGAAATTAGGGTGATAGGGGAAGGAACAGTTGATATACAGCCAGACCAAGCCGATGTCATTATTGGGATCATTACGGAGAATAAGGAACTCGTGCCCGCACAACGAGAAAATGCACAAGTAAGTTCTGCTGTTGTGGATGCTCTGCTTTCACTGCAAATTCCAAGAGAAAAAATTAGAACATCTGATTATTCCATTTTCCCTCAATACGACTTTGTTGATGGCGTGCAAACGTTTAGAAATTATAAAGTAGAGCATCGTTTAACTGTTACATTATCCAATATGGATCAAATTGGCATGGTCGTTGATAAAGCAATAGAAAGTGGAGCAAACAGTATACTAGCGATTAATTTTTCAGCAAAGAATGTATCAAATCAAGAACAACAAGCACTCACTCTTGCCGTTCAGGATGCGACACAGAAAGCTGCAGCGATTGCTCAAGCCTTACGTGTTCAACTCAATCATCCTCCTATACTCATTATTGAAGGAGGCAGTGCTGTAACGATCCCTGAGCCACTTTATACTACGATGCCTATGGTAAAAGGAGTAAGTACAACGATAGAACCAGGTTTACTACAAGTGAAGGCAACCATTACGGCTGTCTTCCAATTCTCTTCGTAACACAAAAAAGACACTCATTCGAGTGTCTTTTTCATTCTTAATTGTACGTGCAATATTAAGCTCTTGAAACGTATGAAGATTCAGTTGTGTTAATGATTAGACGATCACCTTGGTTAATAAAGAAAGGTACTTGAACAGATAGGCCCGTTTCTAAAATAGCAGGTTTTGTTCCGCCAGATGCTGTGTCACCTTTGATTCCTGGCTCAGTTTCAACAACTTCAAGCTCAACAGTATTAGGTAGTTCAACTCCTAGTGTTTCACCTTGATACATCATGATATGAACTTCCATGTTTTCTTTCAAAAACTTTAGTTCGTATTCAATTGCTGTTGCTGGAAGCTCGATTTGATCATATGACTCCACGTCCATGAATACATGTTGCTCTCCATTTGCGTATAGATACTGCATTTTACGGTTGTCGATTTGTGCTTTCGCTACCTTCTCACCCGCACGGAATGTCTTCTCTTGAACCGCTCCTGTACGCAGGTTACGAAGCTTCGAACGAACAAATGCCGCACCTTTACCAGGCTTAACGTGTTGGAAATCCATTACGCGCCATAAGCCGCCATCTACTTCAATTGTTAAACCTGTACGAAAATCGTTTACTGAAATCATTAATAAATCCTCCTAATAAGATGCATTAAAGAATAATAAGTTCTTTTGTAGAGTAAGTGAGGGATTCATTTCCATCCTTCGTAATAATCGTATCATCTTCAATACGAACACCGCCAAGCCCTGGAATATATATACCAGGTTCAACGGTTACAATCATTCCTTCTTCAAGTACAAGATTTGATCTTACTGATAGTGCAGGTCCTTCATGCACTTCTAGACCAATACCATGTCCCGTTGAATGACCAAAATATTCACCATACCCATGGGAAGAAATATGATTTCTTGTCAATGCGTCGGCTTCTTTTCCCGTCATTCCTGGTTTGATTCCTTCCATCCCGAGTAATTGCGCTTGTAAAACAATATTGTAAATTTCCTTTAGCTTAGCATCAGGTTCTCCAACTGATACAGTTCTTGTAATGTCGGATACGTAGCCTTTATAATATGCCCCAAAGTCAAGTGTTACAAAATCACCTGCTTCAATCACTTTTTCACTAGCCACTCCATGAGGAAGTGCAGATCGAATTCCCGAAGCAACAATTATATCAAAAGATGATGAAGTTGCACCTCTTTTTCTCATAAAGAACTCAAGCTCATTCGAAACCTCTAATTCTGTTATGCCAGGACGAATAAAGCCTAAAATATGTGTAAACGCAGCATCTGCAATCTTTGCTGCTTCCTTTAATATCTTAATCTCTGCGTCAGTCTTTATCAAGCGCAACTTTTCAATAACGCCTGATAATGGTACTAGTTCTGATTGCAAAGCTCCTTTATAGGATTGATAAGAAGAATATGTAACATGTTCTTGTTCAAAGCCTAGTCTAGTAATTCCAAGCTCTTTAACTTGTGCTGCTACTTCCTCAGGTATGGTACCGTTATGCTTTACGATTTCGAAGCCTACACATTGCTTTTCTGCTTGCTCGACGTAACGAAAATCAGTAATAAATTGTGCACGGTCATTACTTATGAGGACAACACCTGCTGACCCAGTAAAGTTAGACATATAGCGACGATTAAAACTACTTGTAATAAGGATGCCATCGACATTTAACTTTTTTAGTTCAGCTCTTAATTTATTTAATTTTTCCATCATTCTCTCCCTTTCGTATTTTTATTCTATAAAACGAAAAAAGAATGCTCAATAAGAACATTCTAACACATCCTTTTTTCGTTACACTAGTCTGGAGAGAAGGGAGGTTCATGGTTTGCCTTTTTTATCCTCTTCATTTCATGTTCCTCATAGGAAATGGAATAACCGATAAACGTCCCATATAAAACATAAAAACAAGCTGTAGTAATTAATGTATTTAATTCCATCTTTCTAAATGGAGGAATTCCAGGGAAGATTGGGTTAAGTACGAACAATACCAATGCCAGTAAGGCAAGTCCAAAGCCCATGCTAATAAATATACTCTTAAAACGTCTGAGCGCTATGTAATACATAATGGCAACTCCGATTGAAATAACTCCGAGAAGAATAATCGAAATGACTGTACCAAGCCATTGTTTCTTCCATGCGCCGATCGCCCATGGCTCTAGGATAACCCTTGGATGAATCTCAGTGAAGTTAAAATACCATGCAATAAATGCAAGACCACTCCATAGCATTCCTCCTACAAACCCTGTGATAATGACCATAGCCATAAATGATAATGGTTTTTCATGCTGTTCTTGCTCATATTTCCCCTTGTTTTCTGCCATTAAAACCACCTCCATTTGTATTATGTCCCACGGCATTTCTTTCCTTACTTATAAATAAAAATAATTTGATTTCTGTCAATTTAAGTCTACATGATAGAGGTTTTTTTCCTTTTCTAGTAGAATAAATATAAGATAAGATTTTATTAAACAAATGTAAAAACGTGTTCCAATATCGTGGAAAGTAGCATAAATTAATTAATACCTTTAAAACGTTTGAAACAATAACAACCTCACCATTTAATATGTGCAAGCCCAATATCCTCACCATCTTTAACGAACAATGGGTGGAAATTGTGTAATTGTCAGAGCAGCTAGTTTAAAAGCGGAAAAAAATGCTAATCATGCTTTTAGGGAGGTGGCTTTCATGAAAAATCGAACTTCGCTTATTTTTATCGTTTGTTTAGTTATTTTAGCTGCTATTGGAGTAGTTTCTAGACTTATGGTCAATCCTAGTGAATTTTTTAAAAGTATTTTTGTGTTTGCAATTGTCGGAGTGATTCTGTACTTTTTGGTTCGACATTTTTATAAGGGAAGTCCCGACAAAAAAGAACAGCATGCGTTCCGCAAAGCTGCTAAGCGTACAAAAAAGAAGTATTTACAAAAAGAGGGTCGGAAACCTTCAGCCAAAAGCGGCTCCATTACTTCGTTAAAAAAGCATGCGAATAAATCCAAATCAGCCACACATTTAACGGTCATTGAAGGGCGAAAGGGTAAAAAGAAAAACCGAGCATCGTTTTAGACGCTCGGTTTTTCTTTTTAATAACTCCACTTTGAAAAGAATTGGGAAGCTCTTTCCTTGCCTAAATCGAAAAGGATTTGCTTTTTTTCCTCGGTCAATTCAAACTCCGTTGTTAATACCCCTTCTGTAGGGATAAAGATGATATTTCTTTCATGCTTTCTTGAGATATACCTCGAGTCATGAGCATCCTTCATTGTCTCAAACAGCGCCTCGTATAGTTTAATTGCGTTGGTAATTTGTTTATTCGGTCGATCCTGAATACTATGAGACAGTTTAATCCCTAATACGGGTCTGACCTTCTTTACATTCTCACTATCAAATAGCCACATGGGGAAATTACTAAGAACTCCACCATCAACAACTGTACTTGTCGTATGGTCATGCTTTATTTTAACAGGTTCAAAGAAATACGGTAAGCTGCAGCTCATTCGGATCGCTTTCGCAACTGAAAAGGAATTTGGATTAATTCCATAGTACGGCAAATCATCTGGGAGGATAATTAATCTGCCATTTGATAAATCCGAAGCGACAACTCTTAAAGCTTGAGGTTCTAGGTCTGCAAATGTTCGAACACCTTTATGTGCTAGCTTTTCAGCAAGCCACTCTTCAAGTTTCTGACCCTTGTAAATACCAAGTCTCCAATAAAGCAGAATCCATTTAGCCACTCGAAAGGGTAGATACGACGGACGAGTATCTAAAAACGTTTTTAAATCCAATTCATTTATAAGCTCATAAACCTCTTTGCTCGTATAACCTGCAGCAATTAACGACGCAATAATTGAGCCTGCACTCGTTCCTGCCACTCTTTTAAATCGAAAGCCTCTATTTTCAATTGCTTCATAGGCACCAACTAAGGCAATCCCCTTAATGCCTCCCCCAGAAAAAACGCCGTCAATATACATGGAAGTCACTCCTTAGATGCACGTATATGATACATCTTTAAGCAGTAGCTTCATGAAATAGTACGGCGGACAATCTAAATCATTTTATTTTTTTATCATATCGGCTTTTTACGTAAAGTAACTAACCTCTGCATTAGGAAAATACTCTTTTACATACCCTCGAATCGTTTGCTCCATTTCAGCTGCTTCATCGGTTTGATACACGTACTTTCCTATTCCGTAACGCCCCCATTTGTATTTTCTTTTTTCTTCATCCATTTCGAGCTTTGTTTTCGGGTAGCGCTTTTCAATTACCTTTTTGGCTGGCTTTGTAAATCGGTGCTGAATTAATTCAAAGGTTAAGTTAGGTAACTCAATTCCTTGTAACGAGTCACTTAGACGCTCAAATAACTCTCGATACCCTTCCTTCCAGTCGTCATGAAGGTAAATAGGAGCAACAATAAAGCCAAGTGGATATCCCGCATTCGCGACCTTCTTAGCGGCTTCAAGGCGTTCATCAAATGTTGATGTTCCCGGTTCGAAATTCTTTATTACATACCGCGAATTCACACTAAAGCGGAATCGTGTTTTCCCATTATGTTTCGCATCTAGCAGATGGTCGACATGATGATATTTCGTTACAAAACGAAGCTGACCATACTCTGTTTGACCGATAAACTCGATCGTTTTTTTTAGGGAATGAGTTAAATGATCTAAACCAACAATGTCTGATGTACAAGCGGCTTCGAATCGAGTGATCTCTGGAGCTCGTTCATCCATATATTTTTGAGCCTGATTAAAAATATCCTCGAGATTTACGTATGTTCGAATATACGGCTTACTTCCTAATGTGGTTTGTAAATAACAGTAGTGACAATGCCCCATGCAGCCCGTTGCTAAAGGAATGGCGTATTCGGCTGACGGCTTAGATGTATCAAACTTTAATGTTCTTCTTACACCAACAACTAAAGTGGATTTTGCATTCCGGTATTGCTGAAGCTCATTGTCTCCAGGAATTCCACGAATTTGATTATGTGAAGTTGTTTCTCTTATTTCAAGGCCCATATTTTCAAACTTTTGTTTCAATTCTTTACCGAGTTCATACTCCAGTGCACCTGGTTCTATATAAACAAGCTGTGGAACGAATGGCTTCATTGTTTTCCCTCATTTCATCAACCTAGTTATACAGGTAGTATGAACAAAAAAAGAAAGAAACGAAAAAAGAGGATGGAACAATTATTTCCATCCTCTTTAACCTCAAATTATAGACCACACTTTAACTGTGCGTTACAGTTTGTACAAGTGTTACAGCCACCGATTTCTTTTACTTTTCCTTTACGACATACAGGACAAGTATTTCCAACTTCAGAACCAATAGTCACATCTGTTGAACGAAGATCCGAAATGGTATCAACTAATACTACATGTGTTTTCTCCACATTTGGCTCAAATTCATCAACCGTATTTTCTTCTGCCTTAAGTGTTAATACCTGGCTATCACGTGATCCATCCACATAAACGGTACCACCCTTGGCTCCACCGCGGTATAGACGCTCATACACCTTTTCTACCTGCTCAACGCTATATCCTTTTGGTGCATTTACTGTTTTACTAATTGAACTATCAATCCATCTTTGGATGACACATTGTACGTCCGCATGCGCTTCAGGTGAAAGCTCCATCGCTGACACGAACCAGCTTGGTAATTGGTCAGGATCCGCTTCTGGATTACGGTCAAGATAATCTTGTACAATATCTGCTTTTACTTCAATAAATTTCCCAAGACGTCCGCTGCGGAAGTATGAGAACGAGAAGTATGGCTCAAGACCCGTTGAAACACCAACCATTGTTCCAGTAGATCCTGTAGGAGCTACTGTTAACAAGTGAGAATTACGAATTCCGTTTTCTAGAATAGCTTCTCTCACATGCTCAGGCATCTTTTGCATAAAGCCCGTTTGCGTAAATGCTTGACGAAGACGATTCGTTTCTACATCTGTATTGCCTACAAGGAACGGGAAGCTTCCTTTTTCCTTCGCCAGTTCAACAGATGTTTCATACGCTGTCGTTGCAATCGTTTCAAACACTTTATCAATAAGAACATTTCCTTCTTCAGAACCGTATTCTGTCTCACAATAAATCAGTAAATCATGTAAGCCCATTACACCAAGTCCTACACGTCTTTCCCCTAATGCTTGGTTCTTATTATCTTCAAGGAAGTATGGAGTTGCATCAATAACGTTATCCTGCATACGAACTCCTACTGCGACCGTTTGTCTTAACTTTTCAAAATTAACCGTTTTTGTCTCTTTATCTGCCATCTCCGCTAAGTTAACAGCAGCAAGGTTACACACGGAATATGGTGCTAGTGGTTGTTCTCCACATGGATTTGTAGCTACTACTTGTTGACCATATGCTTTTGCATTTGTCATATCGTTTGCGTTGTCGATGAAGAAAATTCCAGGCTCAGCTGAGTATGTCGCACAGATGTTAATAAGATTCCATAATTCTTTTGCTTGGATCTTTCTGTACACTCGTACTTTATGGCCTTGTTTTTCCCACTCACGAACGTCCCCTACTTTATGCCACTCTTCGTTGTAAATTTTCATTTCCTCAGCATCGTAGCTTTCCACATCTGGGAAACGAAGTTCGTACACAGTATCATTTTCAACTGCTGTCATAAACTCTTTCGTTAAACAGATAGAAATATTCGCACCTGTTAAGAATTCCGAGTTATGAACCGAGAAATTTCCTCCAGTAGTAAGCTTTTCTTCAGCGTCTGCAATGTTTTTCTCAGAAAAACCACCATGACCTGGAATAGTTTTGTAATTAGCAATTCCTTGGTACATAGAACGCTCACTCTCTGTAAGAGGAGAAAACTTTAGTTTTTCTTTCGCATATTTTTTAATCGTTTCATCTTTTGTTGTCTCAAGTAAGAAACGAAGAATTCTTGGGTTTTGCATTTTTGAAATAATGAATTCAATAATGTCAGGATGCCAGTCCGCTAACATGATCATTTGGGCCAAATATGTTACGTTGATTCGTTACATCAACTCTTTAGGTCACCCTAAAGTTCAGACCATATCTTACACTCTAAGAGTGTCCTCGCGCTTCGGAATCACTTGATCCCTACTCTACTCACTTCCACATATTGTGTGTTTTCGATGGTCGTTGGACCTTTCCCATTTTAAAGGGACTTGGCTGCTGATTGTCTTTTTCCACTTGCTGTTTTCAAGCGTTCACGTTTACTGTTTCCAGTTACGTTGTAGCCAGCAAGTCATGCATAAAGAGTTTCCAGCATTTCACGAGGTTTTTTTATAGACGAGGCACACTTATGCTACTTTACCACGTCTTGATCCACCTTGCTCTACCAAATGCGTTAATTTTGCAATATCATCCAACCACGATACTGAACCAGATGATTTGCCGTTTACTCCACGAGCAAGTGTGTTTCTTGGTCTTAGGGTTGAGCCATTCGTTCCAACTCCGCCACCACGGCTCATGATTTCCATTACTTGCTTACGATGCTCTGAAATTCCTTCACGAGAATCTTGAACAAATGGCATAACATAACAATTAAAGAATGTTACTTCTGTTCCAGCACCTGCTCCATAAAGAACTCGTCCTGCTGGAATGAAATTTAAGTTAACTAGTTCCTGATAAAACTTCTGGAACCATTCAGCCTTCTTTTCTTCTGTTCTCTCTACTGAGGCCAAGCCTGTTGCGTTGCGTTTCGCAATTTGCTCATAGAACACTTCCAATGGCTTTTCAATGACATCAAGTGAACGATTAATAACTCCTGTACTAGCTTCTTCCGGGTCATCTAGAACACCTCTAAACTCCTCATCAACAAGCACTTTAGCCATCTTTTGGTCCCAATCAATTTCAAGAATAAATCCAAGACCTCTCGCAGGAAACTTTGGATCTTCTTTAATTGTAAGAACAACAAAATCTCCGTTCGATAATGTTAGCTTTTCCGTATCTTTAAATGTATAACGGTCAAGCATAACAAGTCTTGATACCCCTTTATGAGTAATCTTCATATCTGGGGTTACTGGATGCACCTGAGGAAACAAGCTAATATCCTTGTTCAAGCTCTCGACATCAATATTCATTTTTTTTCTAAACGCAACAGACATACACACAACTCCTTTAAAATATACAAATGCTTCTTTTAATCTACTCTGTAAAAAACTACTAATAGAAATCCAGAATCTAGCGCAGCTAGGAATATTCTTAAATTACCACAGTCCAATTGTTAAATCAACTATATTGTCTACATATAGTATATATTTTTCCAAAACAACCACTATATATTGTGTTTAGGTCAAACACCTGCAAATTTGTCAAACTCAAAAAAATTAAGAATCTAGCGAAAAAAGATGATTTTTGTAGATTTTCGAGCAAAAACGATAAATTTTAACAAATTTCGCTCCTTGCTTTTTCTAACAATGAGACAAACCTACGTACTATAGGCTTTTTTCCTATAACTTTACAAAAAAAAGAAAAGCGACATATTTCGACGCTTATCTTTTAAAATTCCACCCATCACTTTCATATCGTTCGCGCGCTAGTTTATGAACATATTCTAGCTGCTCTTCCGATAGTTCAAATGGTTGCAATTCTATATTTAGCCCTTGTTCGAATCCCTCTTTAAAAGCATGTTTGGCTTCTTCTACCTCTATTTTTCTTGAACTAATCTCATTAATGGCCACAGCCTTGTTTTTAAAGGCTTTTTGCATACGTTCTTTTACTCTTTCGTTCGGATATTTAAAAAGACTAAACAGCTTATCTTCATCTATATCTAGTAGGATCGAACCATGCTGCAAAATAACACCTTTTTGTCTTGTTTGTGCACTTCCTGCCACTTTTCTTCCCTCTACAACGAGCTCATACCAGCTTGGAGCATCAAAGCAGACAGCTGAACGAGGGTTTTTAAGAGAGTCTCTTTCCTCTGCTGTTTTAGGAACCGCAAAGTAAGCATCTAACCCTAGTAGCTGAAAACCTTTTAATATGCCTTCAGAAATCACACGGTATGCTTCTGTTACCGTTCTAGGCATGTCGGGATGTTCTTCTGTCACAATAACACTATAGGTCAGCTCTTGGTCATGAAGTACCCCTCTCCCACCGGTTGGTCTACGTACGAAACCGAGGTGATGTTCTTTCACCTTATCAAGATCGATTTCCTTCTCAACCTTTTGGAAATATCCTATAGAAAGAGTAGCCGGATTCCATCCATAAAAACGGATGATTGGCGGAATCTCTCCTTTACTATGCCAATCAAGTAATGCTTCATCCAATGCCATATTAAAAGAAGGAGATCCTTCTCCTGAATCAATGAAACCCCATATTTCTTTGTTCATAATGAAACCTCTTTTTCTAATGTTGAAATCTAGCTCTATTAGCTTAACAAATGAAACGAGTGAAAGAAAGTAACATGTACTCAAAAATTAAGTTGTTCCTCTTTACCCAAAGTCTCAACACCGATATAATATAACTTGGCGTGATGCTTGTTCGAAAGGAGACATGTAACTTTATGGATACTCTTTATTTTATCCTTATACTAGTAGTTGCCATTATCGCTTACTCTGTGATTACTTGGCTCTACCAACGTAAAATTGTAAAAACACTGAATGAACAACAATTCCGTGAAGGCTACCGAAAAGCTCAACTAATTGATGTGCGTGAACCGAACGAGTATGAAGCAGGACATATTTTAGGAGCTAGAAACATTCCTCTATCGCAATTTAAAATGCGCATGAAAGAAATTCGTCCTGACAAACCGGTTTATCTATATTGCCAAAGTGGGATGAGAAGTGGCCGTGCAGCACAAACACTATACCGTAAAGGTTATAAAGATCTTTCTCACCTTGAAGGCGGATTCAAAAAGTGGTCTGGTAAAATTAAAGTGAAGTAAGAAAAAAGGATTCCTAGCTCTTTAGAGCGGAATCCTTTTTGTTTTTCCTAAAAAACAAGCACGACATCTGACGTGCTTGTTTCCTTAACACCTTTATGCTTGATACCTTAAAATCGGCTTTCTCGCAGCTGTCGTTTCATCCAATCTTCCAACAACCGTTGTGTGTGGGGCTTCTTGAACGATTTCAGGGTTCTCTTCTGCTTCTTTTGCAATTTGAATCATTGCTTCGATAAATGCATCTAGAGTTTCCTTTGACTCTGTTTCTGTTGGCTCAATCATGATGCATTCCTCTACATTTAGAGGGAAGTAAATAGTTGGTGGGTGATATCCGAAGTCCAACAGGCGCTTCGCGATATCTAGTGTACGAACACCAAGCTTCTTTTGTCTCTTTCCACTTAATACGAACTCATGTTTACAATGTCTGTCAAACGGTAAATCAAAATAAGGTTCAAGGCGTCTCATCATATAATTCGCATTTAAAACCGCGTATTCAGTCACTGCTTTTAATCCATCAGGACCCATTGTACGAATATACGTATATGCTCTTACATTAATCCCAAAATTACCGTAGTACGGTTTTACACGTCCAATTGACTGTGGACGATCGTAGTCCAATACAAATACTCCGTCCTTCTTCGTAACGACTGGCTTTGGTAAGAATGGAATTAAATCTTTCTTTACCCCAACAGGACCAGAACCTGGACCACCCCCACCATGTGGACCAGTGAATGTTTTATGAAGGTTTAAATGGACAACATCAAAGCCCATATCTCCTGGTCTAGCTTTGGAAAGAACTGCATTTAGGTTCGCTCCATCATAATACAGCTTTCCACCAGCTTCGTGAATGATCTGCGCCATTTCAAGAATATTTTCCTCAAATAAACCAAGAGTATTTGGATTGGTTAGCATTAAGGCAGCAGTGTCTTCTCCAACAACGCTTCTTAGGTCATTTAAATCAACCAATCCATTTTCATCGGACTTAACAGTGATTGTTTCAAACCCTGCGACCGTTGCTGAAGCTGGATTTGTTCCATGAGCGGAGTCAGGTACAATCACCTTTGTTCTTTTTGAGTCGCCATTTGCTTCATGGAAGGCACGAATGAGCATAAGACCCGTCCACTCACCATGTGCTCCCGCTGCAGGCTGTAATGTAACTTCATCCATACCCGTAATCTCAATTAGATGCTCCTGAAGATCATACATAAGCTCCAATGCACCTTGAACAGAGCTTTCATCTTGAAGTGGATGTAGATGAGCAAAACCAGCCATACGAGCAACGTTTTCGTTGATCTTTGGGTTGTATTTCATTGTACAAGATCCAAGAGGGTAAAAACCGGAATCAACGCCATGATTTCTTTTTGAAAGAGCTGTATAATGACGCATGATATCAAGCTCAGAAACCTCGGGTAGATTTGGTTCAACAGCTCGTAAATATTCTGCTGGAATTAAATCATCTAAGTTTACCTCAGGGATATCCATCTCTGGGAGACTATACCCTACTCGGCCAGAGGTACTTAATTCAAAAATGAGCGCTTGGTCTTCCTTATGCATGATAATCCCCCATTCTATCAACAAATAGATCTATTTCTTCTTTTGTACGTAGTTCGGTTACTGCCACAAGCATGTGATTTTTCAACTCTGGATAATCACGACCGAGATCGTAACCTCCAATGATTCCTTCCTGTAAAAGCTGTTGGTTCACTTCTTTCACAGGCTTATTTAATACAACTACAAATTCGTTAAAACTCGGTCCATTAAAGGCAATTGTGAATCCTTTATTTTCAAATGCTTTCTTTGCATAGTGAGCTCTTTGAATATTGCTCACAGCCATTTCCTTGACTCCTTTTTTCCCTAAGGCAGTCATAGCGACAGATGCAGCTAAAGCATTCAACGCTTGGTTTGAACAAATATTAGATGTTGCCTTGTCACGACGGATATGTTGTTCTCTTGCTTGAAGCGTTAAAACAAATCCTCTTCTTCCTTGATCATCTTTTGTTTGACCAACCAGACGACCAGGAATTTTACGAACCAATTTATTCGTTACAGCAAAATAACCGCAATGTGGTCCACCGAATGAAGTTGGAATTCCAAACGGCTGTGCATCTCCCGCTACAATATCAGCACCAAAGACTCCCGGAGGTGTTAAAGCACCAAGGGACAAAGGATTACTCGATACTACAAACATTGCTTTGTTCGCGTGAATGATTTCCTCGAGTTCCTTCATCGGCTCGATTCTTCCAAAGAAGTTTGGATACTGGACGATAACGGCTGCAATATCATCACCCATTTCGCTCTTTAAAGCATCTAAATCAGTGACACCATCTTTGTATGGAATCTCTACGACTTCTACGTATTGTCCTTTTGCATATGTCTTGACTACATCCTTTGTTTCTGGATGTACCGTACTAGAGAGAAGCACCTTTTTACGCTTCGTATGACCTGAGCTTAGCATCGCTGCTTCTGCCAAAGCGGTCCCTCCGTCGTACATAGAAGAGTTAGCAACGTCCATACCTGTTAATTCACAAATCATTGTTTGAAATTCAAAGATCGCCTGTAACTCACCTTGTGAGATTTCCGGTTGATAAGGTGTATACGCTGTGTAAAATTCTGAACGTGAAAGAACATGATCAACAATGACAGGCATGTAATGATCATACACACCAGCTCCTAAAAAGGAAGTATGTGAGCGTAAGTCGGCATTTTTAGAAGCCAAAAGTGTTAATTCTTTTAATAAGGCTGTCTCCGATTTAGCTTTTTTAATATTATATTCTCCCTTAAACTGAACACTTTCTGGAATATCGTTAAAAAGCTCCTGTACATCGGAAATTCCGATCTCTTCTAGCATGGCTTTTTTATCGGTTTCTGTCATTGGTAAGTAGCGATGCTTCATGACTTTTGTTCCTCCCTTATTTCTTTTCCCTTTTATAAAATGGTGTTGGTACTACCTTCACCTTCAAGCGTTTCCCACGAATCTCAATTGTTAGCTCCGACTCTCTAGATACGACTGCTGAATCAACTAACGCTAAGCCAATATTTCTTTTCAACGTAGGTGATTGTGTTCCAGTTGTTACTTCTCCTACTAGTTGTTCACCCACATACACCGGATATCCATGTCTTGGGATGCCTCGGTCAATCATTTCAATTCCTATTAGTTTACGAGGAACTCCAGCTTCCTTTTGTTGCTTTAAAGCTTGCTTCCCAATAAAATCTTCTTCCTTATTTACTTTTACAGCGAAACCAATACCCGCTTCTAACGGAGAAATAGTGGAAGAAAGTTCCTGACCATAAAGGGCCAAATTAGCCTCGAAGCGAAGGGTATCACGAGCGCCTAAGCCACAAGGAAGAACGCCTTCTTCTTTACCTGCCTCAAGAATTGTTTCCCATAGGAAAGACGCATCCTCACTTTTACAGTACACCTCAAAGCCATCTTCTCCGGTGTACCCAGTTCTTGAAACAAGCGCCACTTTTCCTCCAATGGAAACATTCTCTTGGAATTTAAAATATCCAATTGTCGAAAGGTCAACTGTTTCAACTAGCTTCTGGAGAACCTGTTCGGCAAGCGGCCCTTGAAGAGCTAACTGGCCCATTTGTTCAGAAAGATTTTGAAGCCTTACATCCCCTTCAACATGATCGTTTAACCATGTAAAGTCTTTTTCGATATTTGAAGCATTTACAACAAGCAAATAATAGTCGTCATTCAATTTATAGATTAGAAGATCATCGACAGTACCACCATTCTCGTAGCACATAGCAGTATATTGTGCACCACCAATTTGCAGCTTCGATACATCATTGGTCATCATTTTTTGAAGAAAGGCCAAACTGTCTGTCCCTTTCACTTCAATTTCTCCCATATGAGAAACATCGAACAATCCTGCCTTCGTTCTTACAGCCTCATGTTCTTCTTTAATGCTTGAAAATTGAACAGGCAGTTCCCATCCTCCAAAGTCAATGGTTTTCCCACCATACTGTTGATACACGTCAAAAAGCGGTGTTCTTTTTAGTTGCGCCACTATCATTTCCCCCTTATAAAATCATAAAAAAAGGACAGAGACCCCCCTCTTTGCTTAAGAAAGGTCTCTGTCCTGGCACCTGAAAGTTTACCGTTTGGCTGTCCCCTTTGGTGGCTTCAAATGAATGAAGCGCTCTCCAGAGCTGCGTCAAACAAGAGTTCTTTTGCCTGAGAGATTCACAAATTTTTGTTTGCTCCTTCGGCGCTACTTTGAAGTAGTCTCTCCCCTTGTTCTCATTCGCATTATAAAAATTCCCAATTTGGATAATACTAAGCTGTACTTGTAGAACATTCGTCAAAATAAATTATAATGTGACAAATTTCAAAACTTTTAAGATATTATCATCCTACCATTTCGAAACCCATACGGCAATATATTTATCGATCAAAAAAGGGAGTTGTTTTTATGTCGGTAGAGATTGAGTTTGATTCCTCTTGGCAGGAGGGGCTGATAGAGAAAATTTCAAATGACGGCCCTTGGGGGAACTTTGAGTTATATAAGCTAGCGGTAGAGGTAGAAAAACATACAGTTATTGATAATTTCGAGGGATTACAAGCTCCCAAACATCTTCCCAATTTAACACCGCTTCCCCATCAGCTAGAAGTCGCCAAGCAGGTAGTTGAAAACATGAACGGAAAAGCCATCCTTGCAGATGAAGTAGGTTTAGGGAAAACGATCGAAGCAGGACTTATCTTAAAAGAATATATGATCAGAGGTCTTGTAAAAAAAGTTCTCATTCTTGTTCCCGCCTCCCTCGTTACCCAATGGTCATATGAGTTAACAAGTAAGTTTTATATTCCGGCAGTTTCACAACGTAAAAGCTATGTGTGGGAACAATGTGATGTGGTCGTATCTTCTATTGATACAGCTAAACGGGCTCCACATAGAGAAATCATTCTCTCCCTAGATTATGATCTTATTATTATTGATGAAGCACATAAATTAAAAAACAATAAAACAAAAAACTATGAATTTGTACAAAGCTTAAAGAAAAAATTCTGCTTACTTCTTACAGCAACCCCAATTCAAAATCGAGTTGGTGAGATTTTCAACCTTGTCTCTCTCTTAAAACCTGGTCACCTAGGAAATGAATCTGTGTTTAATGAAAAATATAAGAAGGATTCCCGAGATATTAACGATAATGAACATTTAAAAGAGCTTGTGAATAAAGTGATGATCAGAAATCGTCGAGCAGACACAGGTATTGAATGGACGAAGAGACAAGTTGAAACAATCCCTATTGAGCTTACTAAGGAAGAGCAGGATTTGTATGATTCTGTTACTGAACTACGGTCAGAGGGAGACTGGACAACTACATCCGCTTTCTCAGTTATGACTCTGCAAAGAGAAGCATGCAGCAGTAGAGAAGCCGTCTTTTTCACATTAAAAAATATGCTTGAAAAGAAGGAAAACCCATCAAAGGAATATCAAGATCAAATCACATATTTAATCGAGAAGGTAAACGCCGTTCATACGAATTCCAAGGCCGTTAAAGCTCTTGAACTGATACAAAAGGTAAATGATAAAGTCATTATATTTACGGAATATCGAGCCACTCAACTCTATCTTCAATGGTTTCTAAAGCAAAATGGAATCAGCTCCGTTCCCTTCCGCGGAGGATTTAAAAGAGGAAAAAAAGATTGGATGAGACAGCTCTTTGAAAACAATGTACAGGTCCTTATTGCAACCGAAGCAGGAGGAGAAGGAATCAATCTTCAGTTCTGTAATCATATTATTAATTTTGATCTGCCTTGGAATCCTATGAGACTAGAGCAACGAATCGGAAGAATTCATCGCCTAGGGCAAGAAAAAGACGTGATGATTTATAACTTTGCAACTAAAGGGACAGTGGAAGAACATGTCCTTAAGCTACTACATGAAAAAATTAATTTATTTGAAAAAGTGATTGGTGATCTCGATGATATTCTTACTCGTTTAGAGTTTGGTAGCTTTGAGGATCATCTTTCAGATATATTCGGAAACTCCACCTCTGAAGGGGAAATGCGAATAAAAATGGACAACCTAGCTTCCATGATTCAATTTGCTGAAGAAGTAAAGGATGGTGATTATCGTGCAGCAACAGGAAATTCATAATTTTTTGGTGAAGTACTTTACTGCTAACCAATGTGAAATACTCGAGAATACCGGTTCATATTTAACTGTGCAATTAACGATTGAACTAGATAAGGAATTAATGAATCGCCCGTTTTATTGGCATTACTTAGAAAAAACAGGTGGAGTTCCAAACCCTATGAAACTTACGCTTATTACGGATCAAAAAAAGACACCTGACGATATTAAAGGAGAGGTCATACACTTTGGTTCACCAAGACTTCATCAAATATTTAACTCAACTAAAAACCTTGCTGGGTATATTCGGCTCTATGAAGATCATCAAGCAACCATGGGTCAACAAGTACCATTGCGTCCTTGGTTAGGTATGAATGTAAAAATCTCCTATCAATGTGACCGTAAAAGAGACGTCTTTCGGTCGATAGGTCTACAATTAATTAATGGACAAATAATCGAGAACTTCCACGATGAACTAATAAGATTACAATTAGCTCGCAAAATACCTGATTACTCCTTTACCTTATCACCACTTATTATGCCGAATAGTGGGGTAACACGAATTCAGAATATGATTCGTTCAAACATTCTAGAAGAAGATCATTCCTGGGCAAACGAGGCTAGAGAACGCTGGTCAAAAGACTTGAGATTGCTGGAGCATTTTTATGAAGAAGTGGAGGAAAAAGGGGAAAGCTATGAAAATGAAAAACGAGCTTTACAGGAGCAATACGAGCCAAAAGTTCAGATTTCGATTATAAACGGAGGTATTTTTTACTTATCTGAAACAGCGATTTAAAGGGAACGACTCATTTGTCATTCCCTTTAAATGATTTCTCTCTCTTTCCTCTGTTCATCATAATGACATATGGAATAATACCAAACCAGCGAAAAGCAAATGCTTCTCTCGTTTCTTTTTTTTCCTTCCTGATCTTTTTTCTTTCTTCCTTCGGTTGATCAATATATTTCGTAATCGTTTGTGTAATGTATTTTACATAATCATTTACTGCGCTCATGTTTTTTCCTCCCTTATAGTCATTAACAGTATGACCAAATACTAGTTAACTAAACCCCTAGGGAGCTACACGGGTAACAACCATCTTACTAATTTTCCGCTTCCCACCTCGTACTGGGCTATCGCTTTAACAAAAAGTGTCCCCTGGATCATAAAAAAAGTAACTTCCACATGTTGGCTAGAAATTTGCTTTACAGTATACGTCACTTTGATGTCTGAATATGTTGTCATTCCATCTACCGGAATCACACCTCCTGCCATTTCCTCAGAAATCTTCTTTGATGTGAGCAAAAATAAATACTGTCGTCTTTCTTGTTGATTGACCGAAGCCATTATCCCTTTTTCCGATACGTACTGATTAAACTCAATCGTTAAAAATAGAGAGACTAGTAGAAAAATACATAAACTAATAGGATACATAATCCCCTTTTCATTCATGGGCCTCCCACCACCTGAAGGAAAGGAAACAGTTGGTCCTCATATACAACATTATTGTTACCAATAACAAGAATTGAGATACTTTTTTGATTTTGTTTGAACTCAACACTATTAATATTTTGCAAAACTATTTCATGACCTTGAGATTGTACCAATCGACGGATATATGGCCCATATTTCTCATACGTGACTAATTCCCCAACACTCTGCATATAAAGCTTACCGTTTTTCACCTCAACATAATCACAACCTTGAAGTTCCGTATTTAACTGACTAATAAAGAGCTCGAATTCTAGTTGTTGTGTGCGGTTCGCAACATGGTTCATGTTCAAAATAATTGAAAAAATATAGGGTAAAAAAGAAGCAAGCATACAATAAATCGAGAAAGATACCAACATCTCTATTAAAGTAAATCCCTGATTATTAAAAACTGTCACATATGAGAACTTCCTTCTTAAAGGAATTTTCATAGCTTACACACACCTCATTTTTAGACACTTCCTTTGTCACAGTAAATGACTTCCCTTTTCTCTCTACTGTTAAATGGTCTTTGATCGTTCCGGTAAACATTGCTTCCTGTAAGGAATCATATAATATCTTTGATGCCTCCCGACTATATTGAGTGTTAAGCGACTGCTTGCTCACCTGAATAAACATTGGTAGTAAAAATAAAGTTAGTACCAACCAAATTGACAGAGAAAGCAAAAGTTCAACAAGGAAAAAGCCATTAGTTTTGTACAACATAAAATCTCCCCTTTCCTATGTTAAACGTAAATTTATACCGTTCTTCTTGTATGTCAATATACAAAGTCCCAAAGGTATTTATATTTCCAGAGGTGTTATATCGAAAATACAAGTTTTGTGAACCTTCTCTAATGTTCACCTTGTTTGAGTAGGTTCGATCCACAATATATTTCCCATTCTGATCCTTAGCGTAATATCGATGAGATAGGGGGAGGATATTTACAGAAACAACTGTATGATTTGAAATAGCATATTGTTGCATATAATAAAGGTCATCTTTGAATTGAGAAAAAAAGAGCTGTTTATCGAGGAAAAACATTTGAGGACGAACAAAAAGAAAAGAAAACGAGACAATCAAAGCAAACATACTTAACACAAAAATAGATTCTATTAAAGTAAATCCATGATTGTTATTCATTATTAGCTGTGACAGCTCCTGTAGACGAGATCGTCACGATATCTCCATTTGGACAGGTTGATTGGTTATCTTGTAAAAATCCTTCTGTTTGCAATTCTGCCAAACCAGTTGGCAAACGATTTTTGTCCATTTCAAAAGTCTGAACCTGTGCTTCTACCATTTTTATAAAAGCTTCACATCCTTTTTCCTTAATATTGCTGTTATGCTTGCTGATATTCGGTACTGCAATGATTAATAATACTGAAATTACAAGCAAAACAATCATCATTTCAATAAGTGTAAAAGCCTTCTCATTTTGGATGAATTTTTTCATTTTTTTCTCTCCTTAAGATTTATATACCATCCATTAAATGAAACATTGGAAGTAGGATAGATAAATACATTGAAATAACCAATAATCCTACGAGTAGGTAAATAGACGGTTGAATAAATTTCATTATATAATTCACTTTTTCTTGGAATCTATTCATACAATAGCTGCTAAAGAAATGAAGCTCTTGATCAAGCCGGCCATTTTTTTGCCCGTGCTGGATGACCATTGATAAATCACGTTCAAATATCGTCTGCTTTTTAATGATTTCTTCTAGACTAGTCCCTGTTAATAGATGTTGCTTTAAATAAACTCCTAGTTCTTGATCAAACTTGTTTTCCTTATTCCCTTCGAAGAGACTAACCGCCTCATAAATCGAAAGCCCCCCTCCTAACAAATAGCTCATCTGCACAGAAAAATAGTGAGTGATTAATAATTGAAAAAACGGACCACACCACGGAATGGATACTAAAATCTTTTTTTGTTTCATGGCGGAATAATTTTTGAACGCAAAAAGATAGTAACTAGCAAAAATAAGTAGAGTTACGACTAAGAGAGTACCAACGAAGGGGAAAGTAGAGCCAATAAGGATAATAACCCTTGTAAAGAGGTTTGAAGGCAAGCCCATGGATTGAAAGAGAGATACAAACTTTGGTAGAAGAAATTGATCAACAAATACAAATAGGAGAATAGTAGTAAAAACAAGAATAAGTGGATAAGTTAATACTTTAATTAGTTCTTTCTTATCTTTCTGCTGCTTCATCATATATTTACTTGCTTCTATATACGCATGAGCTTGGCCACCATGTTGCTCTGCAAAATACACATAGCTAACTAAGGTTTGGTGAAATCCTAATTTTTGAATAACTAACGAAAAAGCGAAACCCTCTCTTAGTAATTTTATGCTGTTATTAAGCTGGATTTTCTTCCCTTCTGCCATCTGCAAGGAAGTAGATTCCAATGCTTCGGCAAGAGAGTACCCCCTATCCAGTAATTCTCCCACATGTTTTAGCAAGTTGGATTGTTCCGTTAATAACCACTTATTTGATTTCATTGTCTAACACCCATCGATCATACTCCGTTTCTTTAATAAAACCGAGTGCAATCCCCTTTGATATGACCTTTCTTAGTGTCGCATAGTCATACGCTCTTTTCTCCCCTCTTGCCTCATTAATGACATGACTTAATGGTTGACCAGCTAATATCTCAAAGACACATGCTTTCTTTGAACGCTCACAAACAAAACAAGCGCTTGAACATTCGGTTGTACAGAGTGTACAACTAAGTTCTACTAACCTTTGAGCTGTTACAGCTACAAGAGTTTGTTCAATTTCAATCCAATCTACTCCAAACTCTAGGAGTCGATAAATGGCCCCCTTTGCATCTCGAGTGTGCATGGTTGATAACACAAGATGGCCTGTTAACGCTGCTCTCACGGCCGTTTTGGCTGTCTCACTGTCCCGAATTTCCCCCACCATAATAATATCTGGATCATGACGAAGGATCGCTTTTAATCCAGCCGCGTATGATATTCCAGCTTTTTCATTCACTTGAACCTGTAAAACAGCATCACTTTCCTTTTCAATTGGATCTTCTAAAGCAATTACATTTCGGTCAAATAAATTCGTGCTCTTTTCGAGCAAGGTGTATAAGGTTGTGGTTTTCCCACTTCCGGTTGGACCAGTCAAGATAATTAATCCGTGGGCATGTTTAAGTAAGGCAAGAAGCTTATTTGTCATATAAGGGAATAAGGAAACTTGGTAGGAAGGATTTGATTGGTGTTCGGGGAGTAGTCGTATGACTAAACTTTCTTTCTTGTTACCTGGAAGAGTGGAGAGACGCAAACCAATTTGCTGATGATCGACCACTATCGAATAGGAACCGTTTTGGGGACGTCTTTTTTCTCCAATATCCATGGATGCACTGAATTTAAAGTGGGAGATTAACCTTTCGCATTCTTCAATTGGGAACGAGTAGCGAGTGACGAGGCGATGTGCCACTCTGAATTGAACAAGAGTGTCATGCTTTCGGGGGATAATGTGGATATCGGTTGCTTGCTTTGTAACAGCATCCTTCAACATTCGATCGGCTAATTCTTCAATCGAAGTCACCAATAAGACACCACCTTTACATTTGGATAAACCTATCGTATCACTTCAATAGTCAATGATGGGAGAAAAAGTGTGTATATTTTTCAACAAAGCAACCATAATAAATAGTACAAACACGGTAGTTACATCATTAAGTATTACGAAGATGGGCTATAGCCAAGCGGTAAGGCAACGGACTTTGACTCCGTCATGCGTTGGTTCGAATCCAGCTAGCCCAGT
>NZ_JAKFCQ010000114.1:0-3851 GCF_036676585.1 Robertmurraya sp. | reverse complement strand
GTTTCTGCTGATGGAACCCCTGTTATGAACCATTCATTGTTCTCATTATATACACTTGCAGGTTGTAAAAACTGACTGTTGTCTGTGCTGAAAGTTCTCATCATTTCTCTAAACATTACATGGGCGATTTTTGTGGTGTCTCCAGCCATGAATGTATTCGGTTCATTTTTAACATATCCTGTCCAGACAGCCATGGTGTATTGCGGTGTATATCCAACAAACCAGCTATCATTTGTAGCATTTTCAGGGTAATTGAGTGTTGCTCGCGTCTCCGCATCAAAATTTGTTGTACCCGTCTTTCCAGCAATATCTAATTCAGGAATATTTGCCATAGTACCCGTACCAGAATCGACCACTGTACGAAGCATATCTGTTACCATAAAAGCCGTATAATCTTGCATTACTTGCTTTGGTTCGTTTGAAAAATCCACTTCTTTTCCGTTCGGGTAAACGACTTTTTTCACAAAATGAGGCTGATTAAAGACTCCGTTGTTCCCAAAAGCACTATAAGCACCAGCCATCGATAATGGGTTCACTGCATTGGCTCCAATTGAATAAGATTCATATACCGTATTATCATGGAAAGTAATACCCAGTTGTTCCGAAAAGCTTTTTGCCTTGTATATCCCCACTTCTCTCATTGATAGTAGCGCAGGGATATTATAGGAGTATTGAAGTGCCTTGCGAATCGTTACCATCCCATGGTACTGTTTATCCCAGTTAAAAAGGGGTTGACCTGTTTCATAGTATGTTGCTTGGTCATTGATTAAATGGCCAGTGGACCATTTTAAATGCTCAATGGCAGGACCGTAATCAAATATAGGTTTAAACGTGGAGCCGGGTTGACGTTGCATATCTATTGCCAAATTCGTACCTAGTAGCTTTGCTTTATAATGGTTTCTCCCACTTCCAAGTGCCCTTACTTCACCTGTTTTTGTATCTAAGAAGGCAAAAGCACCTTGAAACTCATCATTTGGATATTGAACCATTTCATTTGTGTTTAACATGGTTTCCGCATATTCCTGAGCTTTAGGATCCAAAGTAGTATAAATCGATAACCCATCCGTACTGATGTCAACATCCTTTAGTTTCTTCTTTACCTCTTTAAACGTTGCATCCAAAAATGCTTCATAAGGCATATTTAGTTGTTGATCTCTCGGAATGACCCCCTCTGTCACAGGGACATTTGCTGCCTCTTCCATCTGTTGTTCTGTAATATAGCCTTCTCTTACCATCGACCTTAGAACGATATTGCGACGCTCGGTCGCTGCATCCATGTTCTCAGGAATCGTCGGATCATAATTATTCGGACTCTGAGGCAGTCCGGCCAACAACGCTGCTTGAGAAAGAGTTAAGTTTTTTAAATCTTTTTCCCCAATACCAAAGTAGTTTTGGGCTGCAGCTGCTATACCATACGAGCGGTTACCAAGGTATATTTTATTTAAATACATCATCAATATGTCTTGCTTGGAGTACTTTTGTTCTAATTGATACGCCAAATTCCATTCTTGTACTTTTCTCTTTATGGTTTTTTCTGGATTCAAGAATGAATTCTTGATCACTTGCTGTGTAATGGTGCTTCCACCTTGAGATCCAAAGTCTCCCGTTACGTTCACCCAAATGGCTTTCGTCGTTCTCTTCATGTCGATTCCATGGTGTTCGTAAAATCGGGAATCTTCTGTCGCTATAAATGCTTGTTCCAACACTTTTGGAATTTGCTCATAAGTAATTTTCGTTCTCTTTTCTAACCCATATTCATAAATAAAGTTGCCATTAATATCATAGAATTTCGTTGAAAGCGGGTCTACTAGTTTGGCAGAGTCTAGTTTAGGAGCATCTTTAACCATAGAAGAAAAGGCTATTGCTCCTCCTCCAAACACTAAGAATCCTATGATACTTAAAATTAATAACCCTGTTTTGAGATGTTTCCCTTTTTTTAAGCTACTTCTGTTCTGAAGCTTTCTCTCTTTTTCAGCTTGCTTACGTTCCTGACGATATTTATATCTTTCTTCTGACATTCATTTTCTCTCCCATTTACGGCTAAACATGATCATTTACTTATTTATGAAACGATAGATCGTTCAGACACTTTTATATACCTCACCATAGAACTATTTATTAAATGATCTTCATGCCCGTCTTTTAAAAGGAAGTAATTTTGTTGACTAATTTTCTCTAATATTTCTTGTATAATATCTGTCTTTTGTATAAACTGCTCTTTTATCATTTTTTCTCGTTTAATATCATTATCATAGATATAACAAACAATAAATTCCTTCAAAGAAAAACTCTCCTTTAAATCCAATTAATTATGCTTTAGATTAGTAAAGTTCATTATAAAAATTTCGGAGAGGTTTCTAATTATATGAGGGTCTTTAGATTTTTTTTTTGAGCAACGTACAATATTATTGTTTTTGAACAGGCTAAAATCCTTTCGAATGAAATCTTAAAAACATGACATCTTTTTCTACTAGTCTTAGAAACGCAAAAAAACGGCCATCGATAATGACAGCCGATAGGAACGTAATCATACATTCAAAACTAAGTTTTTCCTACGATACACGCTTAATACAATCCCAATTAGAAGTGAATTTAATACGGTTGGTGTTAGTCCGTAGCTAATAAAAGGTAATGACATCGATATAAGGGGTAAAAACCCAAGGATCATTCCAACATTATATACAAATTGGACAGAAAGTAATGAACATACTCCTAGGATTAGTTGTTTACCAAAACGATCTTTTATTTGTGCAGATAGGACGATCAATCTATATAGAAGTAAAGAAAGTATAGTGAAAAGGAACCCAGAAATGATCCACCCATTAAAATAGGTAATATTGGCAAATACCATATCTGTTGTTAATTCTTGCACATAATTTTTTGGAGTATTTTTATTCCCAAACCAACCTCCTGCCGTTCTTAAATCTTTTAAAACCAGGTACATATAACCTGCACTATGTTGGTATTCAGAAGGGTTTAAAAATGCTAGCAATCTAACCTTTTGGTATTCTTTTGTAGTAAACCAAAACATACTAACAGTGGTAAGAAGGAGACCAATAGAAACTCCAATAGTTGTATAAATGGTTCTTTTACTTAGGGAACTAAAAATAAACAATATAAACACTAACATAGAAAAAATAAAAACATCAGGAAAGCTTGGCAATCGCATAAACAAGAACACAGAAATCAAGTAAAGACCCAAAACTACGATTAACTTGGGCTTATTTTTAGACAAATAGAATGCCCAAAACACCAAAAAGATAGGCAATAGAGAAGCCCCACTAATAGTAAAACTCATGATTCGTATATATGAAACTCCATTAATAATCAAGTTCGGAATAAAGTTCAGGGCTAGTAATAATCCAAGCGCCGTAATAAGAAATAGCCAACCCATTTTCTTTATTTTTCTATAATCAATCATCATAACAACCATAGAAATGATGATTCCTAAAACAATATATATCAATTGCTTAATTAGTAGATTTTCCGAGAAATTATCTTGTACATTTATAATCGGTAGAATCCCCATAAAAATAATGATCAGAAATAGACCAAATAGTTTCCAATCAAAAACAGGACGATACAGTTTATTAAAGTGAGTACCAAGTTCTGATGGGCTCCCCATTTGCTTTATAGCTTTTTCTTCCGCTTCGTTTTCGTTTGCACCTTTCGTTACTAATTCTGACTTAGACATTTTTAGGTGATAACTTAGCTCTCTGTAGACAACTTCTTTCGCTTCTTTTGATCTTATATGTTGTAATACTTCCCCTAAGAAATGCTCCTTAAGTTTACTCATATTCATTACCTCTCCAATACTTCATTTAGCAAGTAAGCTTTCCGATCACCTTTGT
>NZ_JAKFCQ010000113.1:0-1585 GCF_036676585.1 Robertmurraya sp. | reverse complement strand
TTAGTAAATAGAATTTTTTCTTACTCATTTGAAATCCTCCAAGAAAAAATATAGACTTTTTTAGATGAATTTAATTAGAAACTTTCTCATAATTTTACAATTCTATACTTATCTAAAAAAACCTTCATTCTTCCACTAACCTGCTTCGTTAGTGGAACAAGAAAAAAAGGTTGCCGCAGCAACCCTATTGTTCAACGAAAGCACCCGTTAGTCACCATGCAGCGCAAAATTGCGCTGCACCACAGAGGATGAAAACAGATTAATACCGTCAATAATGTTTCTATGGCTAGGTGAGGAAGGTCGATATACTATGGTGCCTTAGAGCCCATCCGTTAGTCTGACTCCAACGACCACGGTGCATCACAGACTGTCGCTCCCTTACGGGAAGCACTTATGGTAGATTAATCCTCTTTCTGGTTTTTGCACCAGCCTCCTATTTTTATAGCCATAGAAAGGATGATTTCAATGGAAGTTATCATTGAAAGAGTTTGTGGTATGGATGTCCATAAGGACAACATTACTGCCTGTATTATGACTCCAGTAGGAAAGGAGATTCAAACGTTTTCTACGAAAACGGTATTTCTTGTAAAACTAGTAGATTGGATCAAGTCACATGGTTGTACCCATGTTGCAATGGAGAGTACAGGTGTCTTCTGGAAACCGATTGTAAATCTTATCGAAGCTGAGGAAATTGAGTTTCTCGTCGTCAATGCCCAACATATGAAAGCAGTTCCTGGACGTAAAACAGATGTGAAAGATGCCGAATGGATAGCCCAACTTCTTCGCCATGGGTTACTGAAAGCAAGCTTCATCCCAGATCGAAATCAACGAGAATTGCGAGAACTTGTTCGTTATCGTCGAAGTATTATAGAAGAACGAGCCAGACAACATAATCGGATTCAAAAGGTACTTGAAGGTGCAAATATTAAACTTGGTTCTGTGGTTTCCGATATTATGGGGGTTTCTTCCAAGGATATGCTTCGTGCCATCGCAGATGGCGAAAATGATCCTGAGAAACTATCAAACTTCGCTCGAGGTACAATGAAAAAGAAAAAGGATGAACTTCAGCTTGCTTTAAAAGGTTATGTGAATCCTCATCAACGCATGATGCTTAAAACGATTCTAACTCACATTGACTTCCTAACAGAACAAATTGAAAAGTTAGATCAAGAGGTTTCTCAGAGAGTAAGCTCTTATCAGGAAGATATAGAACGACTTGATTCCATACCTGGCGTCGCAAAAAGAATGGCTGAACAAATCCTAGCTGAAGTTGGAACAGATGTTGGGAAACAGTTTCAAACGGCACCACAATTATGTTCTTGGGCTGCACTTGTACCAGGACACAATGAAAGTGCTGGTAAACGAAAATCAACTAAATCCAAAAAAGGAAACAAGTATTTAAAATCTGCTTTAACGGAAGCAGCTCATTCAGTAGGTGCCTCTAAAAACTACCTTGGTGCCATATATAGACGGACTCTAGCACGGAAAGGTAGAAAAAGAGCAGCCATTGTCGTCGCTCATGCCATGTTAAGAATCGCTTTTTATCTTTTGACGAGAAAAGAAATGTATGTAGACTTAGGCGAAG
>NZ_JAKFCQ010000112.1:0-4787 GCF_036676585.1 Robertmurraya sp. | reverse complement strand
GACTACCAAGTAAGCACTGATCAACGTGTCTATGTTCTTGAGATGCGGATGAAAGAGTTACAAGCCGATAAGAAGGGTAATCAAAAGATTATCACGAATAACATTAACACCCTGAATAATTAAAACAACAACTGCTTTGCAGACATTAAGGTGAACGCCATTTTACCTTTCTCAGAACAAGACTAAGCCCGCCATTTGGCGGGCTATTTTTATGCCTATAGAAAAGTAAATTACCAACAGCTATAATTAGTCACGTCCTTATCTATTGACAACTCTTCACAAATGAATGAAGTCTTAGTACCAATAGCTGTTGGAACAACTTTAAAGTAAAATTCATATTCCTTTTCATTCAGTTCTTCAAGTGCTTTAATCTTCTTCCTGATGACATCTACGTTCTCATTTTCAACGGCATCTAAACTTAGCCAAATGTTCATTATTCAGTCCTCTTATTCAATGATTCAAACGTCTTAACTTCTTGGTGTTTCTGTGGAACTTGGAAGACTTCAGCTTGTTTCTTGTGAATATAATATTGACCAATTAGGACTATGAGCGCTGCACACATTAAGATTGCAGCGACATCAACCAAAGGATTTTTGTTCATTTTTCTATCTCCTACCACCACAATGATTTAAATTTAGCACCAAAGAGGTTCAACCCTTCCTGAACCTTCTTCTCATGTACATCTAGATCTGCATAATAACGAGCTTTCTCTTCCTCATTATCACATTCAATTGTGTAAGGAATTGACATTCCTTCTTTAGCAACACCACCCGGAACAGGAACCATCTCAAGACTAAAGTTATAATGCTTCATATCAGGCTCTTTGTTCTTGAAAGCATACATCATTTTCTTGATGTCGTCTAGCCAATCTTGAACATCTTGGTCTGTCACCCAATCAGCTTCATTCTTCATGTATTCGTTGGGGACGCCTAGACAACCACCTTCTTTATTACGCTTCTCTAGGACATCGTGGAACTTTGATAGTCCTGCGTGGATGATTGGTGAGAGTGTGCAGTCTAGGGAATAGGTGTCAAGATAACTCGCGATCCAACGACCTTTAGAATAGCGCATGTTAGCTCTCCTCCCGGTATTGTACACAAAGCAACCAACCACACCAACGACCCTCTACCCAATCAAGCTCGTATGTCCCGTCTTTATGACGACCAAGGAATTGACGATATTGAATAATCTCTTCAAACTTCCTACGTTCTTGTTCTACGTCAAAACCTACGTAGTATAAAACCTTTTCCATTTTATCCCCTCCAAAAGAAAATCCCACAAGCATCTCTGCCCATGGGATTCAGTTTAGGCTTCTTTCAAAGCTATGTCAAATTTTATTTTAAGCTTTATTGAGGCAGTTTTTACACATACAAACGTCGTTCAGCTCCAACCCCTTGCTCTGTACGTTGAAACACCAACAAGCCTGTTTACCTAGTGAAATGTCGCATCTAACTGGCGAATTACAGCGAGGGCAAGAGTGAGTCACGTTCGATTGTGTGCCAACCTTTTCCATTAGTTCTACGTAGTCCATACTAATTCAACCACATTTCGAGGAACCGCACGAAGCGCATGTCATGCATCCTTCAGAGTAAATCAAGTGTGTACTACCACAATCCCCACAAGTACCACCTTCAACTTTCTCACCATCTTTTACGTAGAAGGACAAGAACTTCTTAATCTGGAACAAGAAAGATCCAACAAAAATGTTATCCATCTGGGCTAGTGTAAAGACAATATTCTGAATCGGTACACGGTGGCGCAGAAGCAAACTAATCGCACGAGTAAGCTTGTTAACATTACTGTCTGCTGACATCTTATCTTCAAGACTTACAACATGTTCTTCAAGGATACCAGACTTACGAGCCAACCCCAACAAACGTTCTACAGCATCACTTGTTTGTGCGGTCTTTTCCTTGTTATTAGTGAGGCAAAACATAGCAAAGGGCAAGGTTGACTCTGGGTGGTAAACGACGGTCACATACCACTTCTTACCCTCAGCTTTAAGTGTTTTAACCCGAGCTTGTGCATCATCTGGGAGTGGAACGTTAGTGATGATTACTTTATCAAACTCAAGCGCCTTTTCTTTCTTATCACCAAGGTGTACAGAAGTGATTTTATTGGTGATCTCAAAACTTGCCAAAATAGTTCTCCTTAATTGCATCATACAGATTTGCTGCTGTGTGTTCTTCACCAGCGTAATTAATTGTGTCATTCCCTTTTGTAACTACTTCACTACCATCATCCAATTTGAAGATGTAGGTTGTAGCTTCAAGGTCTTCCTCGTTCACCAATACACCTTGGAAGGCTTCAGGGTTAAAGCGGAAAGTTGTGCAACCTTTCAAACCGTTATCATATGCGTAGATGTAAATGTCTTTGAAGTCATCAAAAGCAATATCAGATGGAACGTTAATAGTCTTGGAAATACTACTATCACACCATTTCTGCGCTGCTGCTTGAATGTCTACGTGAGCATACGTTGTTACATTATCTGCTGTACTGAATGTAGCCGGTACAACATCTTCACCTGTAATCTCTTTGTGGAACAGCATTTCATAACTATAAACATCAACTGCTTGTTTAGACTTCTTACCTTCTACAATCACGTTACGTGTGTACTTGTGAGAGAACGAGGGCTCAATGCCATTACTTGCGTTGTTGTTCAAAGACAAACTAATAGTGCCGGTTGGTGCAATCGATGTATGGTGAGTGAAGCGGCAACCATATTGCAATGCCTTCTCTTTAAGTTCTGGAGCAACTTCCCAAATCTTAGCCATGTACTTACCAGCACACCACAACACTTTATTGCTAACACCATTTGTTGTGTCGTGAAAGATTGGAGCTGGACCTTTCTCAACAGCCAGATCAATACCGACTTCGTTACCAACAACAGCCATAACTTTCATAAGTTCTTCAGTGAAAGCAATCGAACTCTCAGAACCGTATGTGTCACCAAGCAAAGACAACGCACTCCCAACACCAAGAATACCCATACCGTGACGACGTTTGTATTCAATCGACTTACGTTGGCCCTCAAGAGGAAGACCATTAATCTCAACTACGTTATCAAGCATACGAGTAAAGATACGAACTACTTCTTTGTACTTATCCCAGTTAAAACGAGCTTTATCAGTGAAAGGGTCAATAACAAACATTGCTACGTTAATACTACCAAGCAAGCATGAACCTTCTGGTGGTAGAGGTTGTTCACCGCATGGATTGGTCGCACGAATCTCTTCACAAAACCAGTTGTTGTTGTATTCGTTAATACGATCAATCAGCAAGAAACCCGGCTCAGAATAATCGTAGGTGGAACGCATCATTGTATCCCACAACTCTTTAGCTTCAATCTGTTTGTAGACTTTGCACAAGATATGATCTTCATCGTTGAGAATATAATCTTGTTTGATGCAGTATTCTTTTTCCCAGAAACGTTTCTTGTAAACGGTTTCAGCTTTAACCAAACCACGATCAACTTCAGATTGCTTCACGGGGAAGACTAGATTGTATTTACCTTCTGCTTTAACAGCAGCCATGAATTCATCATCAATCAGCAGGGACAAGTTGAACTGACGAAGCCGACCATCTTCACGTTTAGCTTTAATGAAATCTTCCACATCTGGGTGCCAAACAGCAAAGGTTCCCATTTGAGCCCCACGACGACCGCCGGCAGAACTAATGGTAAAACACATGGAATCAAAGATGTCCATGAAAGTAAGCGGACCAGAAGTATGAGCACCGGCGCCACTTACAAAAGCACCTTTAGGGCGAAGTGTGGAGAACTCATAACCAATACCACAACCTGCCTTCAGTGTCATACCAGCTTGCATTACAGAGTCGAGGATGTCTTGCATCCCATCACCAACAATCTGACTTACTGTACAGTTAATCAAACTAGTTGCTGGCTTATAAGCCCCTGCACCAGCATTAGACATGATACGACCAGCAGGAGTTGCACCGTTACGCAAAGCCCAAGCAAACTTCTCTTTCCAATACTCTTGATTCTTTTCAGGTTCAGCAAGAGCAGCAGCAACACGATTGTATGTGTCTTCAATGTTCAAGTCAACCGGCTGTTGATGCTCATCTTTAAGTTGATACTTCTTTTCCCAAATCTCGTGAGAAGTTTGCTGTAATTCAATGTGTTTCAAGTCTTACTCCTTAGTTACCAAAAATATTAATTAAAGCTCTGAGGCCAGTTGTTCAACAGATTTAACAGTATCACACTTACCAAACCCTCGTTTACTCATTCCTTTAAGCATAATCTGCAAGGAAATGTCACTACAGTTAGCAATCTGATCCTCAATGGACATGCCAGACTGCTGCCAGATTTTGTCCTTTCTCTCACTAAAGGAGAATCGGGGGCCATATTCTACTTGTTGACTAATTCGCGTCCGGTGTGTATTGATTTCAATCTCGTATCCGTTTTCTAGGTCAACGCCCAGACTATAAAGAATTGCATCTACTTTCTCTTTATCTTGAACTTTCCACGCCTCTTGGAATCCAACTACATTTTCTACATCAACAAAAGAAAGATATTGATCATATTCACTTGTTGGGAAATGTTTAACTTTACTCATTATTCACACTCCAAACGGATAGCACTTAGGATAGCATCTTGTACATCATTGAACGCATCACTGTCATGAAGTGCATCTTCAATCGCTTTACGGTTAAGGGCTGATTGTGCAAAAATATCTAGGAAGTTATCCCAAGCCTCTTGTTGTACTTCACAAAACTTTTCGTAATTCATACTGTTTCCTTGAATTTGTTATAGGATTTCTTAGCATCTA
>NZ_JAKFCQ010000111.1:0-2760 GCF_036676585.1 Robertmurraya sp. | reverse complement strand
TTTTCTTATTGAGCTCCCTCAGTTAGATACGATTATCTCTCGAATACTCACTTATTCGCAGGATTTCAAATCACTTGAAAGAATAGAAGGGGATAGATTGAATGAGTTTTGACCATTTTGGCTATATGAAGGCGTACTTAAATAAAGGAGGCTAATATAAACTCCAGTAATTTCCATATAATGTACGTATTCTCCACGCCACCCTTGGAGGTTTTCACTCCCATGTCTCAACGGGTCAAATGCCCTCTCATTCCTTCGTCACACCTATCCAAGTGGTAGAGGCCGGTCTTTCTAACGGAACGGGTCAGAGCCCTTTTGCTCAATAAATCCGGTACTTCGTACTTTCTTTGAGATCCTACGAATAAGCCAATATTCGAAAGATATTAATCTTAAAGTTTAATTATTTTGATTGATTCTAAAAAATGTAGTCAATTTTCACTTTATGCAGCTAAGGGTGTTAAGGGCTGTACTTTGAAAGGACGATAAGATTCATTCTTTCTGGCCATCCCAACTAATACTCTTGCGAGTTTATTAATTAATTTCATAATCGATTTCATTTTCTTCATCTTTTTCAATTTAACATTGTTAGCGTGCAGCTCTTTAAAATCAGGGTTGTTCATGACAAGACTCATAGTGGCTAAGTACAAGAATCGCCGTAAACGGGATCTCCCACGTTTGGAGAGGACAATTTGACCTTTCCATTTACCTGAACTAGCCTCTGCAAGATGCAATCCAGCATGACGCAATAAAGAATTGCCGTGTGCAAATCCACTTAGATCTCCTGATTCTCCTAAAATGCCTGCAAGGGCAATTTCGCTAATCCCCTTAATGGCAAGTAACTTTCTTGCGAAAGGTATTCGTTTAAGGACTTCAGTGACTTCCTTTTCAACTCGCTCAAGTTGCGCGGTTGCTAGATCAAACTCTTCAATTAATTGTTCCAGGTGTAGTTTATAAGCATCAAGTGCTTGTTGAGTCCCGACTGAATGCATAGCTAATTCAATTAATACTTGTGCTTTTATTAACCCAGGTTGTCTCTTCATTTGGGTTTTCCAGCCTACAACGATATCTGGTGCTTTCATTGAACGTAGTTCAATTGGTGTAGGGAATAAGCGAAGAGTTGCCATGGCCCCTTTGCCTTTAACATCTTTGAATACCTGTCGAAGTTCTGGAAAAACAATATCGACCCAACGGTTGATTTGATTGACAGAACTGACAAGTCGTTTAACCGTCATGTCACGGTTAGACATTAAAACTCTTAGTTTTTCAAAGGCCTCTGAAGTGGGACGAATAAAGGAATAGTAACCATTCTTGACCATATCAGCGATAACAAGAGCATCTTTTTTATCACTTTTCGATCGGCTATTATCTCGGTTTTCCTTATTCTTTTTTACGAGGTGGGGGTTAACGGTTACTGCTTCAATATCTTGATCATATAGCCATTTTGATAGGTTAAGCCAGTAATGTCCTGTAGGTTCCATGCCGATTATAGTAGAAGCAAATCCCTTTAAGGTTTTTAACTGGTTAATCCATTGTAGTAATCTAGCAAAACCCTCTTCATTATTTTCAAATGTAAGAGGATCTCCGACTATTATTCCACGGAAATTCACGGCTCTAGCTACGTGCAATTCTTGTGCGATATCCACACCAACCACAAGGTGTCTATCGGAAATTCTCTCAATTAGTTGATTTTGTTTGTCTTGCATCTTAAACTTCATATTAGGGTTCCTCCTTAAGGTTTTGAGTTAGAGTGATGTCTATACTCATATCTTACTGAGGGACCTAATTTTTTTCAAAGTTGAGAATTAGCTATCTACAGGAATTCTAACGTGGCAGTTTAGTTGTGCGAAATGTTTCTAGCTTAAATTGAGATTGGTCACAATACTCAGGTAAAGGCTAGACAGTTCCTATCGGAACTGAAGGATTATATCGAAGAATCAAATGATGGGGTAACGCCTTGAAGGGTTCTCTCTTAATCGAATAGCACTGGATTTAGTAAGAATGATAGTGTTATAAGCTCGGTGAAAAGGCGTAAGAATTTACCGTAACAGGTTAAGCTGACGAAAGCCTACCCGATGGGGTGGTGTAAATCATGATGCTTGAGTTAAATGAATATGGTGAGAATGCGAATAAACCTAAAAGAAAAGGTTAAGCTGACGAACTTCTGAATGTACGGGTCTATACCTGCGATACATAGAAATGTGTATATCACCAAATTGTGAGGTTAGATGTGGGTGAGTAAAACTAGCTAATATGAAAATCCATGATACGTTACAGGCGTATGAACGCTAACAGGCTTACAGGAAGCACCTAAGTTCATTTTATAATAGATATAATTCAACATTGTAAGCTGATAACGTGGAGGGCTTACTCCCAAAGAAGCGTTGATAAGGAAAGCGGCGGTGACAGTAGCTGCTGTATAACTTATCTTTATATCAGTGAAAGTGGTGGAACAGTACCAATGAAGTGTCTAATCAACATGGAGGGATAGCCACCAGACTAATGAAGAATCATTTAATCATGCAAGGCAAATCTTTATCGGTTAATAAGGTTCTCGTAAGACTAAAAGAGGTTTACCTCCTACGGGAGGCACCGACTTATTGAAACGGAAGAATTGAGACACGGAAGAGGTTACGATTTCATGAAGTGTTGATGATTAAATCGAATTGGATTAGTTGGAACGCCGTATGAGGTGAAAGTCTCATGTACGGTGTGAACGGGGGGAAAAGGGAGCGATAACTTCAAACCCTTACCTATCTGTAT
>NZ_JAKFCQ010000110.1:0-13414 GCF_036676585.1 Robertmurraya sp. | reverse complement strand
CTATTGTCATCCAGAGGGCATGAAAAGTGTGCGTGGCCGTTTGACTTTTACAGAAGATGAACAGCCAATGGTGGCACATATTTGGGGGGATAATCCCGAATATTTCCGTCAAATGAGTATTGGCATGGCGGAGCTAGGATTTAAAGGCATCGATATTAATATGGGCTGCCCTGTACCGAATGTGGCATCGAGAGGGAAGGGGAGTGGCCTTATTCTGCGGCCAGATGTTGCGGCAGAACTTATTCAAGCAGCAAAAGCGGGCGGACTGCCTGTCAGTGTAAAAACACGACTTGGCGATAAGAAGGTTGAAGAGTGGGAGGAGTGGCTTACGCATATTTTCAAACAGGATATTGCGAACCTTTCTATCCATTTACGTACAAGAAAGGAAATGAGCCAAGTAGATGCGCATTGGGAGCTCATTCCGGAAATAAAAAAATTACGTGACCGTATCGCACCCAATACGCTACTAACCATCAACGGAGACATTCCTGACCGTAAAGTTGGGCTGCAGCTTGCTGAACAATATGGTATTGATGGCGTTATGATCGGGCGAGGTATTTTTAAAAATCCTTTTGCTTTTGAAAAGGAGCCCAAAGAGCATAGCAGTAAAGAATACCTTGATCTATTAAGACTGCAGCTTGATCTTCAAGATCAATATGCGGAAGTAGTGCCACGCTCCATCACAGGGCTTCATCGCTTTTTCAAAATTTATGTCAAAGGATTCCGTGGAGCGGGTGAATTAAGAAATCAATTGATGAACACGAAATCAACAGATGAAGTGCGTGCATTGCTTGATAAATTTGAAAAAGAAAGTTGATGCCGTTAAGGCTTTTAAATCGTATAAAAAAATTCAATCAAACGTTTGATTGAATTTTTTTTATTTCACCTTTCAATAAATCCGTGCCAATGGTTCCTCATGACGTTCCGGAAAATAATTTTTCGAATAGATAAATAGACTATAAAGAATTAAAATAAGAATATAGCATTCCAAAAAATGTTAAAGGGGGGACAATATGATCCCGACAAAAATAGATTCCACTTCTATCACTATGATAAGCGAAAAAAGCATCGAATCCGTCGTCAATTGGTTCGAGCAGCATAAGCAATCATTCTATACTCTAGGTCGGTTTTATCTTAATAATCAGCACCAAATAGAAGAGCTATTTTACCGGTCTATTTTAAACGTTCACAAGGAATTGCCTCGATTTAAACATGACACATCATTCGATAGGTGGGTTACATCCCTTTTTATACAAAACTGCCGAGAGCTTTCCCAGGATAATGGCATACATGCTGGAGAGGAAAGTGATTCACGCCCGGAATTACTTAAAGCACTTGACCAACTAAAAGACGATGAAAAAGAAGCAATGGTCCTTAGGTATGTAAAAGGACTGTCTCAGCAGGAAGCGGCACAAATTCTCCAAATTTCAGTGGATCAGATAAAAGGTAATCTGTTTTCCGGAATCCGATCTCTTAGAGAACAAACGGAGAGTGGAGAATCCTTTAACGGCTGTACAGAGTACCATAAGGATTATATTGATTATTTAGAAAGAACGATGGAGCGGCCGAAGAGGGTCGATTTTGAAGTACATATTTATCATTGCGAAAAATGCCAGGAGGATCTGGCTACCTTTCAGGATGTCAGGCTATCTCTACTCAATCATACGGATAGGATGGAAGCTTTTCATGTGCCCTCAGGTTTCATGGAGAATGTCAGAGAGAGACTCGCAGATAAGGAGAATCGTAGACGTCAAAAGAACAAAAAACGTAAAAAAGTGGGGCTCGTTTTCGCAAGCATTTTTACAGTACTGATGGGTATTGGCTTTTTTACCGGTTTATTTTCCAACCTCTACTATACATGGACAGAAGATGATGAGGAGCTGCGTACCTTTCTACAACAGGATCTGGGTCAAAGGGTAAACCTGGAAGCGGAAAGTGACGGGGTGATCGTTAAGATTAAGGGCGTGATTGCTGATGATATTCAGACGCTTGTTTTTTATGAAATAGAAGATACAAATGAAGATAATCAACATTTTATGAATTATGATGATGGGGTTATTGTAGAGAACATGTATAAAATCATGAACCATGATACCTATCCGAAATACTCTCCTCCTGATCTTGAATCGGATGTAAATAAGAGAGAAAAGAACATTTATCAGGGCAAGATTAGTCTGCTGCCGCTTAAGACGGATAATGAGACCATCCATTTGAAGATCAATAAGCTTCTGAAGATCAATCGTGATTCCTATGTGGAGAGTCAATATTGGGGCTACGGGAACAATCAATATCAAACAGGGGAATGGAACTTCGAGATCCCTGTAACCAAACAACCTTCCGTGGAATACGCATTAGGTGGACAAACTGAAATCGAAGGGATCCCGGTTCGGTTTGAAAAGTTAATCGTTGCACCAACAACAACCTCTTTACAATATAGTATTAATAGAGAACAGACGGAGAAACGGTTAGAGTTCCTTAATTTTAACGACCTAGAAGTCAACGGTAAGATCGTAAAAGTGGATATGTTTGGTGGAATTCCGATGAATTCACAGCAAGACATGAATTGGTATACTTTCCAAGTGCAATTTGACGCTCTTATAGGAGAAAAACCAAAAGAGCTTAGCGTTCGTCTTCAATCTGCTTATTTAACATTTGAAGACGATAAAAGCATTGAACTTGATGTGACTCAGGAATATCCTCAAACCTTTGAATATGCAGGGAGTACGATCAGCATCGATAAAATAGAAGTGGGAATCCCTACAACGATTGTTATAAGCAATTATGAAGTTGAGAATCGGGCATATGAATCGCTTCAAATCAATATTGTTGGGGAAGATGAAAGTATGGCTATGTCAATGAGCATGGAGACAGAAGGAGTCCTTGTTGACAAGAATGGGGTAACATACGACATAAATACGACCCCTTTCTCCTATGAAGAAATTGAGCAACCCCGTCATTTTGAAACCGTCCAAATCATTAGGTTAGACGACACCAACATGATCCCTAAAAGACTTGATATTTATGGATATAATACAACGAAATATTTGAATGATATTGTGAAGATATCGTTGGAATAACATGCACTAAAACGGAAGAAAGCATGCGAAACCCCTATGTACGGGGATGTAAATAGAGGTGAAAGAATGTCATTATGTTCTTCATCTTATAACTTTGTTAACTAATGCACCTAAAGAAACGGGGGCTTTTGTTTACGAAGAAAAGGCCAAATATAAAAGGGTATTGGACATTTAATAAGTCTATATACCCTTTAATCCCCATATTTTATTGGACTAGTTTTTAACCGATTCTTTTAGAAACTATTCTCACAAACTTACAATGCGAATTTTCTTAAGTAGCCTTCCCCAATTCCCGATAAATAGTTGATTAGTAGATGTTTATCGTTTCTAAAAGGCAAGATGTTAAGTACATTAATGAAAATTTCCTCATTCTCCTTTTCTATACTTTCTATCAATCTTTCAATTGAGAACGTACGACCTGTTATGGGGGAGATCAAGATGGTTTCCTTATAAATACCACGGTTTTCTAAATATCTTTTCAGCATATAATCACGCTCCGAATATAATAATAATTGTTATTATTTCCAGATTGATAGATTTTATACATACGAGAATAGAAAAAGTCATGCTAGTGATGACTCTACTATGGCATGCTAATTATTGTTGATTTTTGACAAAAACGAAAAAAAATCATCCGAAAGTTCATAACCGGATAAACTTTTTTTCAGTTCTTCATGCGAAAAACCGTCTATGGAAGTCCGAATCCAGAGGTGATTTGGACAGGGCACGAAGGGATTAGCCTTTGGTAGTCCGAATCCAGAGGTGATTTGGACAGGGCAGGAAGGAATTAGCCTTTGATAGTCTAAATCCAGAGGTGATTTGGACAGGACAAGAAAGAAATGGCCTTTGGTAGTCTAAATTCAGAGGTGATTTGGACAGGGCAGGAAGGAATTAGCCTATTATAGTCCAAATCCAGGGGTGATTCGGACAGGGCTTGAGGGAATTAGCCTTTGGTAGTCCAAATCCAGAGGTGATTTGGACAGGGCAGGAAGGAATTAGCCTTTGATAGTCTGAATCCAGAGGTGATTTGGACAGGCATAGAAAGAAATTGCCTTTGGTAGTCCGAATGCCAATTTAACTTAAAAACTTGAATATTCCTTTGTTTAATAGAAAAATAGTGTGAGTCAAATTCTCACGCTATTTTATGTGTCATTTTATACTTATGCACTCTAAAACGGAACCCTTTAGGTAGATTGAAGAGTGCTTTTTAGATAAATGCCAAGAATGCTGTTCATAAACAAAACCCCTTCAGTAAAATGAAGGGGTTTATTCATACTATTTTTTCTCGAGGATAACGAATAAAACACCCGTGAGAATTAGGATAGAGCCGATCCAAAAGGTTACACCTATCGTTTCTCCAAGTATAAGCCATCCAAGTAAGGTACCAACCAATGGCTGAAAGAAGAAAAATATCCCCCCGCTTGAGGCGTTAAGCATTTGTAATCCGCGATTCCAAAGTAGGAATCCACATGCTGTTGAAACAATCCCCAAATACAAGAGTCCTCCCCAAATGGTCGGGTCAGTCAATTGGGATATATTAATTTCATCTAATCGTGGCAGAACAAAAGGAGTGAGCACGATTAAAGCGACCAAAATGGAATAGGTTGTTACCACAATTTGTGAATAATCACTCGGCAATCGCTTTACGAGTACAGACATGAGCGCCCACGTTAAAGCTGCAATAAATAGGGCAATACCTCCAAGTGTACTGGACATATTAACATCGCCGATTCCAACAATAAGAAGTACTCCAATTGTCGCTAAAAGAACGGATATTCCCTTTTTTAATGTCATTTGTTCTTTAAGAATTAAGCGAGCAAACACAACCATAAATGCTGGTGTTGAAGAAGTTATAATCGCTCCCATTTGTGCTGTGGAGAGCATTGTACCCGTTTCCTGAGCAACGATTGAAATAGCATTACCAATGATCCCTATGGCTATGATTATTAAGAAATAGCGTTTTTCAATTCGCCATTTTTGTCTAGTGATCAAGCCAATAATGAGAAGCGCAACAATAGCTACTAAATATCGCATCCATACAAGTTCAAGTGGAGGTATAACCGATACTACCACTTTAACAACAACGTACATTCCGCCCCAAATACTTGAAGCAAGTATCAAATATAAAGAACCTAATAAGGTATTTTTCATTTTTTGTACCCTCCGTCTTTTGATTAGGTCGAGAATGCCCCTAACGGAGAGATATAGGAGATGTAGTCACCTTCACTCCATTAAGAGCAGAAGTGTGCGACTGGTACATCATTTTCAAATAATGGAGTCCAATACATGTTGATTCACCTCTATTCGAAATTTTCTACAATTATCTTTTAAAAAAATTATAACAAAGAATAGGTAACTCGTGTGTTATATGTTTATTAGATGAACGGAGATTGGATTGTTAAAATATGTACTTGATCGAACGAGGTCCAGATTTAAAGATTAAGATATTTGCGGCAGAGAAGTTCGATAATAGGTTAGTAACTTAATAAAAACCTTGTATAAATCCTTTAAAAGGTTTAAGATAATGTAAATATATATAAATATTTCCAAACTTAACCAAAAGGTTATATGCTAAATAGAATTAGTTGATAGGTAAATCACTCAATGTAACCTTCTAGGGAGATATTAGTTCTCAACCTCCTTAATTGTTATTTACTGATTAATTGTACGGGTGGAAAAAGGATATTTATCCTTATCTGCCTAGAGGGTTATTAGAATCTTATATATCTGGACTGTTTAAAAAAATAAAAAAATAAAAAAATAGAGAAAAAGGTACTTTTGGGAGATTATTTACATGTATTTCTATTCTAGGATTTATCGTGCCATATGTGTTAAATGTATTTATATTAATGGGGGCACTGGAGTCTAAAGTTATTACAAGTAATAGTACCAGGTTCTACTGTTTTTTATTTATAACAGTACTTCTAATAGCAAAATTTAAGATAATCCCCAAAAATAATTATTAATATCAGGCTGCTAATATGCAGCCTTTTTCTTATTCGACTAAAGCAGGTTTGTTGAATAACAATTTCCAATAAAAAGGAATTCTCATTCCCTTTCTAGAATCTATCTTTAAATCCAATTTAGTTTGAAAGGGGAAACATATGAAATTAAAAGTTATAAAGAGTGTGCGAACTAATAACTTTAATGATGACTTGTTGCTCCATAAGATTACAAAATTGTGGGAGCGGGCATCAAATGATCTGGCTAACCAAGTGGTCACTATATACGGAGTGTATCATAATTACGAGAGTGACTATAAAGGGGATTATTCTTTAAGTATCGCCATTGAAGATAATAACAGTGAACCTTTACTGGAATTACCGAATCATACAAAATATGAAATCTTCAAAGTAGATAAAGGTGAAGAACTGGGGGTTATTAACACCTGGAGAAAAATATGGGAACGTGAAGACGCTGGTATATTGGCTAGGGCATACTCCTATGATTTTGAAAAATATTACCCCGAAGGTGAAATTGAGATTTACATAGCATTAAAATAGCTTAAATTTATTCTATAATTGGAGCATTCCTTTAAGAGGGGGTGTTTTTTACTATTTGACAAAAGGGGGGATATTGGTACCCTATTTAGCTAAAGAGGTAGTTTAGTGGAATAAAAAGTAAATTTAAAAAGGTTTCTTTATGAAACCGAATAATAAACTTATATAGATAGGATAAAACATGGACAAAGTTAAAGAATACGATGTATCAAAGATTAAAAAGCTATTATTACTTTTTCCACCCCTATATTTAATTCATGATATTGAAGAAATTATAACAGTTGAGAAATTTCTTGAAGAAAATTCAAGCATTATACCTTATGGTGTCACCACTTTGGAGTTTTTATTTGCTTTCACTCTACTGTGGATTGTAGCTTCAATAGGCTGTTATAAAGCATTTTTGGATAAAAAGTTTATTGGCATGAAACCAACTACTTACCTTACATTTTTAGTACCAGGCATTCTTTTAGCAAATGGTATCGGCCATTTCTTACAATTTATTTTCTTCAAAGACTATGTTCCTGGTGTAATTACATCAATCTTTATTTTGTATCCTTATTCTTTTTTTACAGCTAAATTTCTTATTGGAGAAAGAGTAATCACTAAAAAAAGACTTCTTAGCTATTTGCTAATAGGATTTGTATTACAAGTACCACTTGCACTAATTGCACTTTATATTTCAAAACTCATAATATAATTGTTATTGAGCAAAAGAGGCAGAATTGTTTAAGTGTATGGCGAAAATGATAGAGGATATATATTGTACTTTATTATTGAGCTAGGTTATTAAACAGCATTCCCTATTAATTACTTTTAAGGAGGCGCTATTTAGTGACAGAATGTCCTTTTTGCGATGGCCAAGGTATTGTGTGTAAAGCGCGTATAGTAAAATTAAATCTCACCATTTATATATGTGATGAATGTGATACGATTTGGCTAGATAGAAAAGATATAAAAGAAACAAACTGTAATAGGTTTGAAGATTTCATGGAGCAAAATGGTTTATTGCCTTTATGGATTGAACTAACAAATATTCAAAGAGAATGCTAAAGTAATATAGCCTATCTAAGGTAGTTTTATTCAAAAAGGAGCTGTAAATTATAATTCATTTATTGTAGTTACTATCCTAGAAAAGGAGATCATAATGAATATTATTACTAGAGAAGAAATCGAAAATTTGTTTAAAACCTTACAGCCTAAATTAGATTTATCAAATATTATCACTGTGGATGATGAAGAATTATCAAAGATATTACATTATTTTTTGTTCCTAAAGCAGTTTATTCAAGATATAGTGGCCAATTCTCAAATTACTCACGAAAAGGTTCTATACAGCCAGTACTATTGGTTTATTTATTTTAAAATTCATTATTTCACTAAGTTTGGTTATGATTGCGGGATTGACCAACAGGGATTTCTACTTATTGAAAATTTTACGTATGAACTTGAGGGAGAAGTGGATTGGGAATTAATTGGAAAAATCGAAAATCAATTGAAAATAGATTATAGGGGCCAAAGTAAAAGATAGGTATCGCAACGGCGATCTTATTGTAGAAAAGGTGCGGGTTTGTTTAATAAGGATATCGAATGTTATGTGATTATTAATCAATAAAAAATGACCTACCTTTTAGGCAAGTCTAGTGCTTGGTATGCTAACTGATACTTTCCACCTTCGGCCACTTCCGCATGGTACAAAGCCTTTAGGGCAAAGTTTTTCTCAAGATCATTTTCCGCCATCAATTTTTTTAGTCGGCTTTGCAAATCTTTATTTTCTTTGACCAACTGCTTCATTTGCGATTTCATATATTTCATGTGATTTAACTCCTTTAAAAATACGATATATCCCATTAATATACCATTCATTAATCTCATTTAAAAATAGACCTGGTTTCCAAGCAGAGATATGATTTATTCATACTGTGAATTTTCTTTTTCAATTAAAGATGCAGGTTTATGGAATAAGAAATGAATGAACTCTAGACGTAAATTGCGAAGTGAAAAAGCCATTGTTTATCTAGCATTAGTCGGATTTAATTTTTATTGAAAAACCTGAAATTAATATCAAACTATAAGCCCACAGTAGCCAAGAAGCGAGAAAAGGTAATGAATCAATATGTAAGTTTGAAAACACTTTTTTAAAATAAATAATACTAAATATATCTAAAATCATTCCTGGGAGAGCAATTTGGACTGCTGATATCAGACGTTTCGATTTAGGTATCTTCCTTAAATAATAGTAAGGGTATGTAGCTAGTGAAATTAAAGGTATGGCCATAATAAAGGTAATAAGCAATAGTACCACATTCCCAGGGATTAGAAACAATTGCCCAAAGAAACGGAAAAGAATTGTCGCTGAAATCCATAATAAAAAGCCCCAGACTACATTTATCATAAAATTCACCTCTAAATAGATATAAGGGAAATTATTCGATATATCTTATTTAACTCCTGCTTATCATTGGTAAATTTTATGTAAATACTAGCTGCTGATTATCGTTTTTATGCGTAGTACGAAAATAATGTGCAGCAGAGAAGATAGTGGTTAATGAACAAACGAGGTTTATTAAATAAAAATGTAAATTGAAGTATGTTTGCATAGATCAAAAGAATGGTATAATTTGGATATGTGAGATAGCTCAGTTGGAGGACTTTAAGCGCATGTTTAATTTACAAATAACTAAAAAGTTTAAACCAGAGTTTATAACTATAACCTTGCTCATATTAGTTAGTTTAATTTTATTTTTAGGAATAGTTTCGGGTTTAACTTCTCTGAAAGAGGAAATATCATTTTCATTAACTATTGTATTACTTGCTTTTCTTACTAAAGATATTAAAAACGATTCATTTCGCAGGAAACCAACAGATCATTCACTAAAGTACATAATTTTGGTCTTTTTATTCTGTTTCTTAGGACTATATTGATACTAAAGGATAAACATCCTTATTTATTAATCGGGAATTCAGCTAATGGAAATACGAGAATGTGGAAAGGTTTATGTGATTTAGATGGGATGATTTTGTACTAAATTGCTGAAATAAAAATATCTTTTGGAGTGAAAAATGAAAAAAGTAACAATCTTGTTGTTGGTTGGCTTGTTCATATTTATGTTAGGTGTATATTTATCTACTTTTTTAACAACACATTCGGTTATAATCGGCACTTCACTCGCAATACTTGGAGGAATGTTAATGGGCGGTAGCTCATACTTCTTGCCTAAGCCTAAAAAATAATCTTATTCAACAAATGCGGGCATTCTTTAAATTAGGGATGCTTTTGCTTATTTAACAATAGGGCAGTATAGTTGAATAAGGTTTCCTATGAAAATAAGAAGATTTAAACCTTCCTGATATGGTTTGTTTATTTAGATTCCCACTGCCCGTTTAGTAAAAGGAAATTCACCCCAAAAAACGAGTTATTATAAATATTAAATGAAGTTCAAAAGACTAAAACCATACACTGATCCCACAGCAAATATAATTGTCCACACGGCTAAACTAATAGTCATCCATCCTACCACTCGGATTTTAGAACTCCCAAATGTAAGTGCTATTATTGCTGCAATATCAGTACCAACAAAAATTGGTGCTAATAAGGCTAATCCTGGGATTCCATACTTCTCCCAAATTTCGCGAGAGCGTTTTTCTTTTTTTGTTGAATTCTTTATGCCCTTCTTTTCCTTTCTATTTTTCCTCCATTTGTCAATTTGTTTGAAAAATACACCAAGTAAAAGAATCAACAAAAAATTGCCACAAAATGCTACTATGCTAACCCCTAAGGGCGGTAGTCCCCAAACAATTCCGAGTGGTACTATTATTGAAACATCCATCCACGGAGCTACTGCAAACAAAAATAAAACTATATACTGGAGATATACATTTGCGTCCTGAGCCCACTCGACCACAGCAAAACCCTCCTGTTTTACGTCTTAAGTAAACAAAACATAATATGTTCTATTATAAGAAAATTAGAGAAGAGGCTACCATCGATTCATATTACATTAAACCATTCAATCTTACATTTTTGTCACATTAACTAATAAAAACGAGTTTTGAATTTGAGAAGAAATGTAATTAAAGAAAATATGCTTTTCCTTAAAGGGTTTGCTGCTAAAATATAACCTTGTTCTTATTCGACTAACGAGGCATTTAGTGAAATAAAGGAAAAAAGTTAATGTGATTCGAATAATGTAGGATAATTAAAATGAGGTGTGAGTATTAAATATGATAAATGATTTATGTGAAGCCTGTAAAAGAAACGAGATTAACGTTGTAGAAAAGTCGGATGATCCTAATCAGCCTTATAAATTATGCAATCAATGTCACGAACGGCTATTAAAATACTCATTACGACCTATTGAATGGTACAATCTAGCAGTTGTTCACTCTCCCAAAAAATTTTTATTGCACGATGATTTATATGAAGAAGACGGAGAGGCTTGCCAACCAGAAGAAGATGTATTTGTAACTAAAAAAGATAAAGCACCAACATTACGAGCCGTTCGAAATGATTTGGAGTCTTTATTAGATTTTTCAATAACTAGATGGTTTCTTGAGGATGATGTAATTAATGCCCTTAAAAAGCACGATACCCAAAAGACCTTGAGTTCTGTAAAATCTAGGTTTTATGAAACCGAAAATTACGAAGTAAAATCACGAATGTTGGAAATCGTAGCTGATGTTTTAGGTACTTCTGCTTCGGGATGGGTAAGGGAACTTTGGGAGAATTATGACGAAGAATTTCTTTACCCAATTTCTTGGGCAACAGCCAGTAGTTTGCCAGCCGAAGAGGGATTAAATAATATATTTGAGAATTTAAAATTGGTAAGTGAAAAAGAGTTGCCAATAGCGGCTTTTACCTGCCTATACCGTTTCCGTTCAAGCAATATACTTGATTGGATTGAGTCAACTTGCACGATTTTTAACGATAATTGGGGAAGGCTGGCAGCCCTATGCTTTCCAACCTGGGAAAGAATGAAATCTTGGCTAAACAAAGGAAGACCTTTAAGTTTAATAGCACTGGATACAATGGCGAACTGTGTTAAAGGTTATGGTGACATTTATGTTGAGCAATTTTCTCCTAAGATACTCGGAACGGAATTAAGTGAGGTTGACCAAGTATTAAATGAATATTTTCAAATAGATGGTGTTCCTCGTGTCAAAATGAAACTTTCTAGAATAATGGAGAACGAAAAAGAAATATTTGAATAAAACCGTTAAACAAGGTAATTTGTGAAAAAGTGTACTAACGGACAGTTTAGTAGAATAAGAAGGGCGATCGAAGAAATTAGGGAGAGAAAGTAATGGATGAATTAGAATTATACTATGAGTATATAGAAAAAATAGCAAAAATAAAAAAATGGGATTTACTCGATTTAGCTTCCTTTTTCAAAAAAGAATTACAAACTAATAATCAATTGATAGATTCATTTATACCGACTAGACAGGCCTTAATAAATGAAAAGGATAGAAATGGTGTTTTTTTCTACTTACAAAACGTTATTCTTGAAGGTGATGATTCTATAAAATTAGTTGTTTCCTCGATAATTCAAGATGTACTTTCAATCAGTAAAGAATTCCATGCTAATCGATCATTTGAAAAGTATCATTCAGAACAAACAGTTTTTAAAAAATTTCCTGAGTTATTTGATGAATTACGTAAAAAGCCAAATGGAAGTAAGGACTTAGAATTAATCAAATTAAGAGCAATTAATTATAATCCCATTCCTAATCTTCCGAAATATAGAACTTGTAAATATAAAGAGCATTATCTGTTTATAAATGAATATTTAGATAGTAGAATACCAAGATATTTTATTGATAAATACGGTAATGAGAATTTATACATCCGTATAGAACCTTATATGATAAGTAAGGTTGCACCACCAATGATATTAGAAGAAGAATTTTTAAGACCACCAAATCCAAAGTGGATAGAGAGGTTAAAAATATACCCTGGAAAAAGTGAGGGGTGTGAAATTTTCTTACCAGATTTAGGTATTGGAGATTTTGGAAATGATGAAAAGAAAAAGATGCAATATTATGAGTACAGTATTAAGGGGATTCGAAGATTAGAAACGAATGCTACTATGAAAAATGAACGGAATCAGAAACACTTTAGTATGTCACTAGAAGAACTGTCAGAGGAGAGTTTATCTGAAGGAATATTAGTCGGAAGAATGATTCATTTAGATGCTATAGATTCATATGATATACCATTCAATGAAATACGATTGAATCATTTAGATTTAGCAATAAATATTTATAAAAATGATAAGATAAGCGAAAGAATGGGAAGTAGCTTGGCTTCTGGAGGCGTTATAACAGACGCATCTGTTAGAACTCATTTAATAAGAGCAGACAACATCATGTTTTCTGATTTATTAGAACTAGCACAACTATTTTTTAAATCTGAAACTATGGTAGAAGAATGGATTGAAAAACAATTTGAATATATAAAATCGTAAAATGATAGACACTTTGAAATGGGATGGTGATGATTTCGAGAATAAAGAAAAAATGCTTAGTATTTTGCGATATGCGGAAATAGACCTTGAAAAGACAACAACTTTTACAAGAAAGTCTTATCAGTACTATGAAGATATAGCTATTAGAGTTAGAATACCGATGTTGAAAGAAGCAAAAAAATTAATCGAATCATTTAGAAATTTAGTATCTTTTATATATAGAGAGACTGAAGATTACTGATATTACATCTGAATCTATCAAACTATATCTTGGAGAAGTTGCAACTCAATTAAAAGCGTCAAGTCTCTGCCATAGAATTCGTTTTATAAAATCGTTGTTTAAATGGGCTCAAGAAGAGAAGTATGTTTCGGT
>NZ_JAKFCQ010000109.1:0-16155 GCF_036676585.1 Robertmurraya sp. | reverse complement strand
CCGTTCCCATACCGAACACGGAAGTTAAGCTTTTCAGCGCCGATGGTAGTTGAGGGTTTCCCTCTGTGAGAGTAGGACGTCGCTAGGCAAAGAAAAAAAGCACCTGAATGGGTGCTTTTTTTGTTATATAAAGATAAGAAAGTATAAGATTTTCAACTTAGAGAATTGTCTAGCTCCAGCGCCCTAGCGCCTAGTGTCCTTCGCTCTCCGCCCTACGATAAGTCAAGCACGAATGCGCCTCTGGCTCTTCTTGTTGTCCAGCTTCAGTACCTAGCTCCTCGGGGTCATAAGCCAAATCCCTCCGGAAGGCTGGCCTTCCGGAGGGATTTGGCTTATGTCTGTCGGAGCTGAGCAAGGTACTTCCGCATTTCACTTTCCTTTATCTCAGTTGGTGCGCTGACCAGGACACTTGCGCTTTTCTTATTATTTCTTCATCATTAAATATTGATAAACAAGAAAGGGACCTTTGTCTAAGCTGACTTGTAAGAATGATTGAATGAAAGGGAAGTCTTTGTTCGGCATGGTCTTTACTAGTTCACTCCACCACTCAGTTTCGTAGCGGGCAATCATGCTTAGGTTGTACAGCAATAAATAATGAATAAGTAATTCATTGTATTGAAGTAAATCTCCTTTTGTCAAAGAAAGGGAGAAATGGTTATCTACCAGATTGTATTTTAATATAGAAAAGGATGATAGCTTTTTCCCAGCTAAGTGAAAACAAAGACTCTCATTCAAACTATCACTACTTATGAAATCGCCATTCGTTTTTGTTTGAAAAAACTCAGTGAATCGATCACTAGTCATATGAAAGGTATCAAGAGCTGTCTCAGGGATGTAAATGTCTGATGCTTTATTCTCAACGGGTAAGAAAGTTCTCTTTCCTACGAGCTCTTCAAAAAGACTAGTGAGCTCTGGAATTTGCATTAAGAGATCATTCATTGTTGTTTTTTCCCCTTCCAATTGTTTCATGTGAAACAATCTTTCTCCAATATGAGGAAACAATCCTGTCTTTTGAAACTTTACTTCATCCTGAAAAAAATGATATTGCTGCTTTTTTCTCTTCCTAGTTGAAACTCCATGGGCAAGTACAGAGGTCGTTTCAGGATAATTTGGGTCTACAGTTAAAATACATGCCTTTAATAAGTGTACGAGACCATAGAAGATTAGAATTGGCTGGATGATGAGTGGTGAGTTCCTTGCCTGTTCATAATATACCTGTCCATGCTCAAGATAATAAATAAAAGGGTAGCAGTTCTCATAACTTTTTTGTTCGGCATCTGAAAGCTCTAAAGCTTGATAACATTTTTTTAAATAATGCTGTGTCGAATCGGCTGAAAAAAAGAGAGAAAATGAGTTCAAATTAGCATAAGGGAAAATCAAATTACTAACCTCCAAATTAATTGAAAAATCAAACATATTGAACAGTTCTTGACAGTATTTTAACCAATTGATAACCTACTAATAATATTTTCGAGTAGGGGGGCAATATTTATGTGGGAAAATAAGTTTGTTAAAGAGGGGTTAACCTTCGACGATGTATTGTTAGTGCCTGCAAAATCAGAAGTACTTCCTAGAGATGTGAGCTTACAAGTTCACTTAACAGAAAAAATCAAGCTAAACATTCCAATGATTAGCGCTAGTATGGACACAGTAACAGAAGCAGAGATGGCTATTGCTATGGCGAGACAAGGTGGAATTGGTATTATCCATAAAAATATGTCGATTGAACAGCAAGCCGACCAAGTGGATAAGGTTAAACGTTCAGAAAGTGGAGTTATTACTGATCCTTTCTTTTTGACTCCTGATCAACAAGTGTTTGATGCCGAACATCTTATGGGGAAATACCGAATTTCAGGTGTTCCAATCGTAAATAATGATGAGGAGCAAAAGTTAGTTGGAATTCTAACGAATCGTGATTTACGCTTCATCCAAGACTACTCGATAAAAATTTCGGATGTAATGACAAAAGAAAACTTAGTTACAGCTCCTGTGGGAACAACATTAGAAGAAGCTGAAAGCATTTTACAAAAGTATAAAATTGAAAAGCTTCCACTGGTTGACAGTGAAGGAGTTCTTAAAGGATTAATTACAATCAAAGATATTGAAAAAGTAATCGAGTTCCCTAATTCTGCAAAAGATGAGCAAGGCCGTTTATTGGTTGGTGCAGCAGTAGGTGTAACAACGGATACAATGAAACGCGCTGAGATGCTTGTAAGAGCTCAAGTAGATGTACTAGTTATAGATACGGCACATGGTCACTCTAAAGGCGTTATTGACATGGTTAGATCCATTAGAGAGGCATTCCCTGATATCGCTATTATTGCAGGTAATGTAGCTACAGCAGAAGCAACAAGAGAGCTTATTGAAGCAGGTGCAGATATCGTGAAAGTAGGTATTGGACCAGGTTCTATCTGTACAACAAGGGTAGTTGCAGGTGTAGGTGTACCGCAAATCACAGCTGTATACGATTGTGCAACAGAAGCTAGAAAGCACGGGAAAGCAGTTATCGCTGATGGAGGAATTAAATACTCTGGAGATATTGTTAAAGCTTTAGCAGCTGGTGGACATGCTGTTATGCTCGGAAGCTTATTAGCTGGTGTGACAGAAAGCCCAGGAGAAACAGAAATCTTCCAAGGCAGACGTTTCAAAGTCTATCGTGGTATGGGTTCAGTAGCAGCAATGGAAAAGGGGTCGAAGGATCGTTATTTCCAAGAAGACAATAAAAAGTTTGTTCCAGAGGGAATTGAAGGACGACTTCCATACAAGGGACCATTAACAGATACTATCTACCAATTGGTTGGTGGATTACGTTCTGGAATGGGGTATTGTGGAACAAAGAATTTACAGGAACTAAGAGAAAACTCACAGTTTATTCGAATGACAGGAGCAGGTCTTCGTGAAAGTCATCCACATGATGTTCAAATCACGAAAGAAGCACCTAACTATTCACTTTCTTAAGATTTCCTGAGACTTTAGAACGAAGAGATTACAAGTATTTTTACAAGACAGAGTGACCTTTCTCTGTCTATTTTTTTTGTAATTTATATGGTAAACTGTACAAGGTGCAAAAAATAAAGAATCATGTCGAAATGATTTTCATAGAGTAATTGACAAAGATGGAGGTAAGTTCATTGTATCGTTTAAAAAATATTTCAATCTGGGTAATGACCTTGACGATTGCATTCACATTATCGTTTGCAACAAGTGTTTCACCCGTAAAGGCAGAAGAGGATCCACTTGGAATTACTGCGGAAGCAGCCATTCTACTTGATGCAGAGACTGGGAAGATTCTTTATGCAAAAAATATAGATGTTGTACTGGGTGTCGCATCTATGTCGAAAATGATGACCGAATACCTGCTGCTTGAAGCAATTGCTGAAGGTAAGATTAAATGGGATCAAAAAGTGAAAATCAATGCGTATGTTCATGAACTATCAGCTGCGCCTGGTCTATCCAATGTGGGGTTAACTGAAGGAGAAGATTATACGGTTGAAGAGCTTTATCAAGCAATGGCCATTCATTCTGGGAATGCTGCCACTGTTGCATTAGCAGAACTAATGGCCGGATCTGAAACAAATTTCATCACACTTATGAATAAAAAGGCTGAAGAACTACAATTAGGGGATTATAAGTTTGTAAATTCAAGTGGACTTAATAACAGCAGTTTATTAGGAAATCACCCAGCTGGTGGGGCTGATGAGGAAAATGTGATGTCAGCTAGAGCGACTGCTAAGCTTGCTTACCATTTAATTAATGATTATCCTGAGGTAATTGAAACAGCAAAAATGCCTGAACTTCAATTCAGAGATGGTCGAACATATAAGAATTTTAACTGGATGCTTCCAGGTCTTATTTTCGAATATGCGGGTGTAGATGGATTAAAAACAGGCTCAACTGATTTTGCAGGAGCTGGGTTTACAGCAACTGCTGAAAAAGACGGACAACGTGTGATTGCGGTTGTTATGAAAGCTGCTACAAAGGACGAACGTTTTACAGAAATGAGAAAAATATTAGATTATGCATTCGGTAACTTTACGGAAGAAGAAATCGTTGAAAAAGGGTACCAAGTAAAGGGACAAAAGACGTTACCAGTAACAAAAGGGAAAGAAGACGAAGTATCCATTGAGTCAAAGGAAAGCATCTCCATGGTTGTTAAAAATGGAGAAAAAGATCAATACAAAACGGTTTTAAAATTGGATGAAGATAAGCTGAATGAAGACGGAGAGCTAACGGCTCCAGTAAAAAAAGGTGATAAGGTGGGAACACTCACAATTGAGCCCATCGAAGGTGAAGGGTTAGGGTTCCTAACTGAATCTGGCCAAAAGCAAATTACTGTTGACGTTATCGCTACAGAAGATGTAGAAAAAGCTAACTGGTTTGTTTTAATGATGCGCGGAGTTGGGGGCTTTTTTGGAAACCTATGGGACAGTGCCTCTTCAGCGGTTAAAGGAATATTTTAAATAAAGAGATTATTTCCTCGTAAATAAGGGCTTCCTGTCTTGACAGGAAGCTCTTTTTATTGTTTATTTACGAATAGGGAAAAAGATTAATTTCGATTGAATTCGTTATGCTTTCCTTTTTTTAGTAGCTACATATGGAGACATAATTTACCCATCTAATGTAGATGGTAATAATGAAAGGGGATCAAGTATGAAAACAGGTACAGATCGAGTTAAACGTGGTATGGCAGAAATGCAAAAGGGCGGCGTCATTATGGACGTTGTTAACGCAGAGCAAGCAAAAATTGCTGAAGAAGCTGGTGCTGTTGCAGTTATGGCGCTTGAAAGAGTGCCTTCAGATATTCGTGCGGCTGGTGGAGTAGCTCGTATGGCTGACCCACGTATTATGGAAGAAGTAATGAATGCTGTTTCTATTCCTGTAATGGCTAAAGCACGTATTGGACATATTGTAGAGGCTCGTATTTTAGAAGCAATGGGTGTTGACTACATCGATGAGAGTGAAGTATTAACACCAGCTGATGAAGAATATCATCTGTACAAGAGTGACTTTACGGTTCCTTTTGTATGTGGATGTCGTGACCTAGGGGAAGCTGCTCGTCGTATTGGTGAAGGTGCATCTATGCTTCGTACGAAAGGTGAACCTGGAACTGGAAACATCGTTGAAGCTGTTCGACATATTCGTAAAGTAAATGCTCAAGTACGTAAAGTAGTAGGAATGAATGTGGACGAGCTTATGACAGAAGCTAAGCTTCTAGGAGCACCATTTGAGCTTCTTCTTCAAATTAAGGAGTTAGGACGTTTACCGGTTGTTAACTTCGCAGCTGGTGGGGTTGCAACGCCTGCAGATGCTGCTTTAATGATGGAGCTAGGTGCTGATGGAGTATTCGTAGGATCTGGAATCTTTAAATCAGATAACCCAGCTAAGTTTGCTCGTGCAATTGTAGAAGCAACAACTCATTACCAAGACTACAAACTAATTGCTGAGCTTTCAAAAGAGCTAGGAACGCCAATGAAGGGTATTGAAATCTCTTCTTTAGCTCCAGAAGCTCGTATGCAAGACCGTGGATGGTAAGGTGAACAAAATGGTTAAAGTAGGAGTATTAGGCCTTCAAGGAGCTGTACGTGAGCATGTACGCTCCATTGAAGAGAGTGGGGCAGAAGCAGTTGTGATCAAAACAAAAGACCAGCTTGAAGAAGTGGATGGATTGATCATGCCTGGTGGAGAAAGTACAACGATGCGCCGCTTAATCGATAAGTACGATTTTATGGGGAGCCTTAAGGAGTTTGCGCAATCAGGAAAACCAATGTTCGGAACTTGTGCAGGACTTATCTTAATGGCTAAGGAGCTTGTTGGTTACGATCAACCTCATATTGGTGCGATGGATGTAAAAGTGGAGCGAAACTCATTTGGACGCCAACGTGAAAGCTTTGAAGCAGATTTAGATATTGCTGGTGTTGGTGGAAACTATCCAGCAGTCTTTATTCGTGCCCCACATATTGTTGCTGCAGGTGAGAATGTTGAAATCCTTGCGAAGCATGAAAATCGCATTGTTTTTGCTAGAGAGGGACAATTCCTTGGTTGCTCCTTTCATCCAGAATTAACAGAGGATCACCGTATCACACAGTATTTTATCAATATGGTAAAAGAAGCGAAAAAATAAATATAATCCGGTTGCATCTTGGAAATAATTGTAGTAAAGTACTATAAAAATAAATAATTGTAATGCATTGAGAGGAAATAGTAGCAGGAGAGCTATTTTAAAGAGAGCCGGTGGTTGGTGGAAATCGGTAAATGGTGCTTGTGAATCCATCCTTGAGTGAAGTATGGAAAGCTTAGAGTGTGAGTAAGTACTTCCGGTTAAAAACCGTTATTTATTTAAGGTGGAAGGTGAATGATACCTTCAACTAGGGTGGCAACGCGGGTAACTCTCGTCCCTTTTATAGGGACGGGAGTTTTTTGTTTGCTGAAAATGATAAAGGAGGAATCAATATGTTAGATTTAAAATTTTTGCGTGCTAATTTTGAAGAAGTAAAGGAAAAGCTTCAGCATCGTGGAGAAGATTTAACGGATCTAGGTAAATTCGAAGAACTGGATCGTACACGTAGAGAGTTAATTTTAGAAGTAGAGCAATTGAAAAGTAAGCGTAACGAAGTTTCTCAACAAGTAGCGGTGCTTAAGAGAGAAAAGCAGGATGCAGATCAATTGATTGCTGAGATGAAAGAAGTAGGAGACAAAATTAAAGGATTAGATGATCAGTTACGTGATGTTGAGGAAACATTGGAGAAACTTCTACTAAGCATTCCAAATATCCCGCATGAAAGTGTCCCTGTTGGTGAAACAGAGGATGATAACGTTGAAATTCGTAAATGGGGAGAGATTCCTAACTTTGACTTTGAACCAAAGCCACATTGGGATGTAGCGGATGGTCTAGGAATTGTAGACTTCGAGAGAGCGGGTAAAGTTACGGGAAGCCGTTTCGTCTTTTATAAGGGATTAGGTGCTAAATTAGAGCGTGCATTGTTTAATTTTATGCTAGATTTGCACACTGAAGAGCATGGTTATGAAGAGGTTCTACCTCCGTACATCGTAAACCGTGCCAGCATGACTGGAACAGGACAACTTCCGAAATTTGAAGAGGATGCCTTCCGAATTGAAAGTGAAGATTTTTTCTTAATCCCAACAGCAGAAGTTCCTGTAACGAATTTACACCGTGATGAAATTTTAAGCGGTGAAGATTTACCAATTAACTATGCAGCCTTTAGTGCTTGCTTCCGCTCTGAAGCCGGATCTGCTGGTAGAGATACAAGAGGCTTGATTCGCCAGCATCAGTTTAACAAAGTGGAGCTTGTAAAGTTTGTTAAGCCTGAGGATTCATACGAAGAGCTTGAAAAATTAACAGGTCATGCGGAAAAGGTATTACAGCTTTTGGGCCTTCCGTATCGTGTATTAAGCATGTGTACGGGAGATCTTGGCTTTACTGCAGCGAAAAAATACGATATTGAAGTTTGGATTCCGAGTTATGAAACCTATCGTGAGATTTCTTCTTGTAGTAACTTTGAGAGCTTCCAAGCGCGCCGAGCTAACATTCGCTTTAGACGTGAACCGAAAGGAAAGCCAGAGGCTGTGCATACCCTAAACGGTTCAGGTCTAGCAATTGGTCGTACTGTTGCGGCAATCCTAGAAAACTTCCAGCAAGCTGATGGTAGTGTGGTCATTCCGGAAGTGTTACGTCCGTATATGGGGAACCGTGAAGTGATAAAATAAGGCTAACAGTTATAAGGTAAGCGGGTGGTACCACCCGCTTAGTGTTTTTTGAAAAATAGTTGACTTCGTTTTTGGTACATGCTATATTATAACTTGTCGATGAGATACGGAGGTATACCCAAGTCCGGCTGAAGGGATCGGTCTTGAAAACCGACAGGCGGGTCAAACCGCGCGGGGGTTCGAATCCCTCTACCTCCTCCATCTAATTGAAATGAACCATTGCGCATAAAATGGAGATTGAAAACCGCTTGTGATTACACAGCGGTTTTTTTGCGTATAAAAATTAATGATATTAAAAAAATCGCTGAAAACTCAGCGATTATCTTTTTAGTAATTGTGATTGCTTTATATGATTGGAAATACGTTCGATCACTGGTTCGATGGAAGATTCGTCATCCTTGATGTCGTATTCATTAATATTAATTCGTAACACAGGACATGCCGAGAATGAGTTAATCCAATCTTCATAACGTTGATGCATTTCATTCCAATAATCAATCGGTGTTTGCTGTTCCATTGGACGTCCACGCTCTTTAATTCTACCGATGATGTCATCAATGGATCCCTCTAAATAAATAAGTAGATCTGGATGAGGGAAATACGGTGTCATAACCATTGCCTCGAAAAGGCTCGTATAGGTTTCGTAATCTACCTTAGACATCGTACCTTTTTCGAAATGCATTTTTGCAAAAATCCCTGTATCTTCATAAATCGAACGGTCTTGGATAAATCCTCCGCCATATTCGAAGATGCGCTTTTGTTCTTTAAATCGTTCTGCAAGGAAGTATACTTGCAAGTGAAAGCTCCATCTAGTAAAGTCTGCATAAAATTTATCTAAATAAGGATTCGTATCTACTTTTTCAAAGGAGGTACGAAAATCAAGTGCATTAGCAAGAGCGTTCGTTATCGTAGACTTCCCAACTCCCACTGTCCCTGCAATGGTAATAACCGAGTTAGCAGGTATTCCGTATTTAGTTCGAAGGTTCATGATTACATACTCCTTTTTCTAACGATGTTGTTAACTGGTTGATAATCCTGTCTAGGTCATTCTTGTTTTTCACAAAGTCTAGCTCGTCTCCGCTAAATCGTAAAACAGGTATTTCAGGATGCAATTTTTCAAACTCACTTATCGCATGATCATAATCAATGGATAATTGCTCAAGATATAGAGGGCTTATATTCTTCTCAATTTCTCGACCACGCATTTTTATCCGAGATAAAAGAGTATCTAAACTAGCATGTAAATAAATGATGACGTTCGGTTTTGGCATATCTTTAGTTAATATTTGATAAATATTAAAATACTTATCATACTCTTCCTTACTTAGTGTACGCTGAGCAAAAATGAGGTTTTTAAATATATGATAATCGGCTACGACCGGCTCGTTTTTGGTAAGATATAACTTCTGAATGTCTCCGAGTTGCTTGTATCGGTTACATAAGAAAAACATCTCGGTTTGAAAGCTCCATTCTTCAATGTTTTCATAAAACTTCCCTAAAAATGGGTTTTCATCAACGATCTCCCGAAGTAATGCAAATTGGAAGTGATCAGAAATCACCTTGGCTAATGATGTTTTGCCCACACCAATTGGCCCCTCTACCGTGATAAAAGGCGTTTCCCCCATGGCTTGTCCTCCTTACTGCTTATCTCCTAAGGTGGTATTTCCGTCTGTATTAAAATAATTACTTTTATGAGACAAAGTCCATTTTATCACATATAGGTCTGATAGGAATATGGAATTATTTCTTGTTTCCCATATTGAAAATATTAGTAAAAAAATAGCAGCTATAATAGCTGCTATCGTTACGCTTACCTTTTTACAACGTTAAAATTCTCTACAATGAGTAACCAGTTTTGTGGAAATGCGAGTCCGAGCTTCCAGTAGCTCATTCCACGAAGGTTTAACTCTTTAATCAAGTTGAATTTTGCTTGAATCGAGCGGGCGTCTTCAAACCAAACTTCGTGTTGCTTACCTTCTTGGTCCCTGTATCTAAAAAAAGGTGCTTGAGCGGTTGTATCATACTGAATGGCAACATTATTCGTTGCGGCAAGTTGGATCGCTTGCTGAGGACTTACTGCTTTTGCTACCGTTCCTTGGACGAATGGAAGCGTCCAATCATAACCATATAAATTTTGTCCCATCATGATTTTGGAAGCAGGCATTTCTGTTAATGCATATTCAATTACCTTTCTTACTGGTCCAATAGGGGAAACAGCCATTGCTGGACCACCGCTATAGCCCCATTCATAGGTCATAATAACGACAAAGTCAACAATTTCTCCATGGGCTCGGTAATCATGAGCCTCATACCATTCTCCCTTTTGCTCACGGCTTGTTTTCGGAGCTAAAGCCGTTGAAAGCAGCCACCCCTCAGCTTGGAAACGTGCCTTTGCTTTCCTTAAAAAACGGTTATATGCCTCGCGGTCTGCTGGGCGCAAGAACTCAAAATCAAAATGTATGTCTCTGAAATTATACTTTTTAGCGGTTGCTACAATATTATTCAAAAATCGATCCTGGATAGGGATATCATTTAATAGGATTCTTCCTAATTCAGCATTGAATTGGTCATTTTCTTGATTTGTTATGACCATCATGAGTACATTGTTATTGGCCTTTGCAATGGCTGGAAAGTTATTTAACAATGGTTCTTTTAGAGATCCGTCTCTTAAAGCTTGGAAGCTGAAAGGAGCTAAGTAAGTTAAATAAGGTGCTGCTTCTCGTGCACTTTCCTCAAGGACTGGTGCAACTGTCGTTCCTCTTGGCTCCACATAAGCATTAAATTCTGCATTTCTTCTTGCTCTTCGTGGGATATATAATCTAAAACCAATACGTAATGGTTGTGTGAGAGAAAGGCGGTTTACTTGAGCGAGCTGTTGATAAGAGATTCCAAATTTCTGTGCTATGGACCAGAGGCTGTCACCAGATTGTACCCAATAGAAGCTGCCGACGATGGGTATAACTAACGTTTGCCCAATAACCAAGTCATTGGGGTTAGGAATTTCATTTGCTTCAATTAAATCATTTACCGTTGTGGAATATGCTTGGGCAATTCCATATAGCGATTGGTTTGGCTGCACGACATGAATTTGCATGTTTTTCCCTCCTAGATGAATCGAGCAAACCATAAGAATAATGGTGTTCACTCCAAATAGTGATATTGAACGCTATCACCATCTTATGAGGGAAAGAAATCATTCATGTTACATAATTTTTAAATAGGATCAATCTTGCCTTTTAAAACATTTTTGATCATTTTTAATGAGTACTCATTGTCTTGGTCATCAGCAGAAGCTATTGCATTGTGAGGAACATGTATGGAATATTCCCTCATATATGCATCATTTGCAGTAAAAAGTACACATATGTTTCCGGCAATACCCGTGATGACAAGAGAACGTACATTCAGCTGATAGAGTAGAGTGTTTAGAGCGGTACCAAAAAAAGCGGAGTGCTTCGGTTTAATCAGAAAAAGGTCATCTGGCTTCGGTTTGATAATTTTAATAATTTCTTGGCTTAAGGAGTTTTCACAATGATTAATGATACGTGTAACATCTGCTTGCCAAAGATTATAATGGTCATTTATATAAATAATGGGCAGCTTTTCTTTAGTAAACTGTTCCTTTAGTTTTTGAATGTTTTTAGCGATGGGTAAAGTTTTCTTTGCTAGCACTTCACCATTGCTGAAGTCAAAGTTATTTATCATATCAATAATTAAAAGAGCTTTTTGACTCGTATTTTCAAATATGCCCATGAACCATCCTCACTTCCTTTTTTCTTCTTTAGCGTGTGAAGGTTGTATTTTTCTATACATTTGGAGATGATGGATAAAATAAATGAAAGGATTTTATAAGTGCAAATGAAGGATGAAACATATATGTTGGAAGCAATCAAGGAAGCGAAAAAGGCTGAAAAGCTGCAGGAAGTACCAATAGGAGCTGTGATCGTTATCAATGATCACATTGTGGCAAGAGCCCATAATCTGAGAGAAACAAGACAAAGTGCGGTTGCTCATGCAGAATTACTTGCCATAGAAAAAGCTTGTGAAGAATTAGGGACATGGAGGCTTGAAGGAGCAACTCTATATGTAACGCTGGAGCCTTGTCCGATGTGTGCTGGAGCAATCATTATGTCACGAGTAGAAAAGGTTGTGTTTGGAGCAAGTGACCCAAAGGGTGGTTGTGCCGGAACATTTATGAACTTATTATCCGACGAAAGATTTAATCATCAAAGTGAAGTGTGCTCTGGTGTGCTAGAAAAGGAATGTGGCGAGCTATTAAGTAATTTCTTTCGTAGCATTCGGCTAAAAAAGAAGGAAGAAAAAAAGAAAAGAAATGACGCAAAAGATAACTTACAGTAATTTACAGTTGTAAAACATTGATTTTTAACAGGAAAGAAAGTATACTAAATTATGCGTCGTCAGTGACGCACTTAAATTAGGTTTCAATTTTGCCGTGCTAGGTGGGGAGGTAGCGGTGTCCTGTACTCGCAATCCGCTCTAGCGAGACTGAATCCCTTCCCGAGGCTGGTTGCCTGTAGGGTCTGCCTTAAGCAAGTGGTGTTGACGCCCGGGTCCTGCGCAATGGGAATCCATGAACCATGTCAGGTCCGGAAGGAAGCAGCATTAAGTGGACGCTCCCATGTGCCGCGGGGTTGCCTGGGCCGAGCTAACTACTTAAGTAACGCTTATGGGCGCCAGTCGACGGAAGGTGCACGGCAGTTAAATGATAATAGCAAACTCATCTCTTCTACAAGAGGTGAGTTTTTTGCATATATAGCTAAAGATTTCTTAAACAGCCTTTGTAAAAAGGATTTTCTTTACGTTATAATAAAAAAGACCATATATAGGAGGGGGCTTGTCTGTGGCTTATCAAGCTCTATATCGTGTTTGGCGTCCTCAAACATTTATTGATGTCGTTGGACAAGAACATGTAACAAAGACTTTGCAAAACGCCCTGCTTCAGCAGAAAATTTCACATGCTTACTTGTTTTCTGGACCGAGAGGAACTGGGAAAACAAGTGCGGCAAAGATTTTTGCAAAAGCGGTTAACTGTGAAAATTCGCCCGCAAACGAACCATGTAATGTTTGTCCTGCTTGCTTAGGTATTACGGATGGGTCGATTCCAGATGTCATTGAAATAGATGCAGCTTCTAACAATGGGGTCGAGGAAATAAGGGATATAAGAGACAAAGTAAAATTTGCTCCAAGTTCTGTGAAGTACAAGGTCTATATCGTTGATGAAGTCCATATGCTTTCTATCGGAGCTTTTAATGCTTTACTTAAGACTTTGGAGGAACCGCCAAGACATGTCATCTTTATTTTAGCGACAACAGAACCGCATAAAATTCCACTTACCATCATCTCAAGATGTCAGCGGTTTGATTTTAAGAGGATATCTGCTCATTCAATTGTTAATCGAATGAAGACAATTGTAGATGAAACAGGTGTTCGCTACGAGGAAAAAGCGCTACAAGTCGTTGCGAGAGCCGCAGAAGGTGGAATGCGTGATGCGCTTAGTTTACTTGATCAGGCCATTTCGTTTAGCCGTGATGAAGTAACAGTAGAAGATGCATTAACAGTTACAGGTTCAGTATCTCAAGGGTTGTTAAACCAGTTGGCTACAGCCATAAAAGAAAGAGATGCAGCAAAAGCGTTGGAAGCGTTAGAGGAGTTATTATTTTTAGGTAAGGATCCGTCAAGATTTATTGAGGACTTTATCCTTTATTACCGTGATATGCTTCTTTTCAAGGCCGCGCCAAATTTAGAGGAATCATTCGAACGAGTATTACTTGATGATGAATTTAAGCAATTAGCTGAAGCTGTTAATCAAGAAGATATCTATCAAATTATTGAGACGTTAAATAAATCTCAACAGGAGATGCGCTGGACAAACCATCCTCGCATATTTTTAGAAGTAGCAGTAGTAAAACTTTGTCAAATGAAAGTTAGCGATAATGGTAAACAAACTAGTTCTATTGAGATTGATTCTTTGTTGAGTAAAATATCTAGCCTTGAGGAACAACTATCAGATCTAAGAAAAAATGGTATTGCGGTAACGAGTGATCAAGCTGCTAATACTACGAATCAAGCAAAACCAGCTCGTACCTCACGAAGAGGGTTCCAGGCACCAACGGGGAAAATAAATGAGATCCTGAAGAGTGCCACAAAACCTGATTTAACGCTTGTAAAAAGCAAATGGGGAGAATTGTTAGGGAAACTTGTATATAATCAAATGAGATCACAAGCGGCATTACTAAACGAGGCAGAACCAGTTGCAGCTTCAACAACCGCATTGGTGATTAGTTTTAAATATGAGATTCATTGTCAAATGGCTATGGATAACGATCGATTCTTAACAGTCTTATCCGACTTAACCCAAGAATTAATAGGGCGCCGTTTATCTGTTGTCGGAGTCCCAGAGGAACAATGGCAGACGATCCGTGCGGGATTTATTAAAACAAACCGTGATGGGGAGTCTGATCAAGGGGATTTAGGGAAAGAGAATGAAGAAGACCCAGTTGTTTCAGAAGCTATTAAACTTTTTGGGAGCGAATTAGTTGAAATTAAAGAATAAAATACTTGGAGGATGAAAAAGATGCGTGGAATGGGTAATATGCAAAATATGATGAAACAAATGCAAAAGATGCAAAAGAAAATGGCTCAAGCTCAAGAGGAGCTAGGAGAAAAGAGAATTGAAGGAACTGCTGGTGGGGGAATGGTAACGGTTATTGTTTCAGGACATAAGGAAGTTCTTGAAGTAAATATTAAGGAAGAAGTAGTAGATCCAGAAGATATCGATATGCTTCAAGATCTAGTACTTGCTGCTACAAACGATGCCCTAAAGAAGGCGGAAGAACTAACGAACAATACGATGGGACAATTCACTAAAGGAATGAACCTTCCTGGAATGTTCTAATTAGGGGGTTAAAAAGTGCATTATCCTGAACCAATATCAAAGCTCATAGACAGCTTTATGAAACTGCCAGGAATCGGTCCGAAAACGGCTGCTCGACTGGCGTTTTTTGTGCTTAGTATGAAGGAAGACACTGTCCTTGATTTTGCAAAGGCACTTGTAAACGCGAAAAGAAATTTAAGTTATTGTTCTGTTTGTGGACATATAACTGATCAAGATCCTTGCTATATTTGTGAGGACCAAAGACGAGATCGAAGAATCATTTGTGTTGTGCAAGATCCAAAGGATGTTATTGCTATGGAAAAAATGAAGGAGTACAGCGGTCTATATCATGTACTTCATGGAGCGATATCACCAATGGATGGTATTGGACCAGAAGATATTAATATTCCTGATTTATTAAAAAGACTACAAGATGAAGAAGTTCAGGAAATCATACTAGCTACAAACCCAAATATTGAGGGTGAAGCAACAGCTATGTATATTTCACGCTTACTTAAGCCAACTGGTATCAAGATCACTCGTATTGCTCATGGTCTACCAGTAGGTGGGGATTTGGAATATGCAGATGAAGTCACGTTATCGAAAGCACTCGAAGGAAGAAGAGAAGTATAAAGTGGGGAATGAATATGTTTTTTCGACGTAAGGGTTGGTTAAGAAAAGAATTTAATGATCAACTTATCTCTCAAATGGAGCAGCTTAAAACAAGCTGGAATAATCAGAAGACGTTGTTAAACAAAAGCTTCGATCCCTCAGAAGATATTATTTGTCAGACGAAAATTGCTGAAGCTAAGTACTTTTTCCTCTTTAAAGAAGCTAAGCATAGAAATATTAAGATAGACCGGTAAGTAAATAAATAAGCCACGTTCTTTTTCTTTTAGCTTGTACATATATTGTTACTACAAGTGATAAGAGGGGGATCAAACTGTGGAGCCGGTAATTGTTATTTCTGTTCTTGGTGGACTAATTGTTTTATTACTATTGATGGGCACACCGTTGAAACCAATTCGTACAATAGGACAAGGCTTAATCAAAATATTGATAGGAGCATTATTTCTATTCTTCCTTAACGCGTTTGGGAATCAGTTTAATATACATGTGCCTATCAATTTAATGACTTCTGCTATATCAGGCTTTTTAGGTGTACCTGGATTGGCCGCATTAGTAGCCGTTCAACTATGGATTTTATAAGCCGGAAAAATAAATCACTTAAAGGTGATTTATTTTTTTTGAACATAAAAAATAAAAAAATACAATTTTGCTGTTGACCAGATAGTTTAATGGTGATAATATAGTTTAAGTCGCCACGAGGTAATGAAAAAATAACTGAAAAAAGTTGTTGACATTACGAAGTGGAAATGATATTCTAATTAAGTCGCCTACGAGCGACAGTGATTGTTCTTTGAAAACTAAACAAATCATACGTCAACAAAAATGATAGTGTTGAAATATACACTAGCCAACGTTTTAACTTTAAGAGCTAATCTTACTCTTTATTGGAGAGTTTGATCCTGGCT
>NZ_JAKFCQ010000108.1:0-14183 GCF_036676585.1 Robertmurraya sp. | reverse complement strand
GCAATAAGAAAAAGCATACTTTCTGCTGTAAAAACTGCTCTTATCAATCGAATGATGATCGGATTGGAGCCATGAATCTTCAACGAAAAGGAATTGAGTACATCGTTGAAGTGACTGTACAGGTATGACCTGTGTGGTCGGGTAGCTGTCAATCTGCCCTGATGTATCAACACGTTTTCGGATGTCAAAAGGTAGGAGTTTCGTCAGAAACGCTTGCACTACTGGTTAGATACAAGCTCGTCAATTTATTGACGAGTCATTGACTTTGGGGAAATAGCGGGAGTCTGGCAGACATTTAGAAATACGCCCAACAAAACGGGGCTCATGAATCCCGACTCAGTTTGGATATCACATCATCAAAAAAGCGTGTGAATAATTGGATAATGATCCACGTTTTTTCTACTTTGTTTCAAAAATAAAAAAATGACTCCTTCTTTTGTTTATGGGAAGGAGTCATTTTTTCAATCATTGTTTTAATTCTATGTGTTTGAAAATATTGAAAATATGTTATGTTTTTGATAGGAATATCTGTCTCATTTCGGATTGGTAGACAACTCTAAGTTAACTAGAGTCGCTGGTGCCCTTCGATTTAACATTGACGAATGTGCATTTCACCTGGATTATCTACCAAGGCTGATCAATCCGTACGTTTGCTTCTCTCAAAATATCCTAGGAAGCCTGCTTTCAGGGAAGAATTGTTGAATTTAGGAAGGGCGCTGAGAGTGGACGGTTCCAAGAGGTGACGTGCAGGATCACTGATGGAGAATGTTATGGACATAAAAGGATGGCTTCCAGTCTTTTATTGTAAATTTCCTGGGTACGGGCTCTAGGTAAAAGGGATCTATTATTTGGCTTCTATAGTTATAGTCAACTGTGGAATCATGGGGTTTGAAAGAGAATGAAATTTTTTCTCATGACCCTTTCTTTGTCAGCAATTGCATATCATCCAAGCTGGCTAGGAAGATGACAGCCTCTTGAATATGCCGGAAGCGGTGCATGATGTCTTCTCCTTGCATCAGAAAAACATTACTGTCTTCGGCCTGGATGCGGTATGTTTCCCTTTGCTGCAGAAAATCTACTTTTCCTTCTTGGGAATAAATATCGAATATCTTTTCAATTAAAGTGTAGTTCATATCATATCTACTCCAATTTCAGCTTCTATAAGTTTATTTTGCAGCATCACAGAAAAGGAATCCATGTCAAACCGATGGGGATCAACCTTTCTGTTTCTTTTTCTCCAGTATAATACCGGGGATTTGGAAGTAGAAGAGGATTTTTCTCCGTCGTAAGCTTTTTTTGCGGAAGCAGGTATCATGTATTCTCCAAATGAACAAATAGGAGGTGATTAGGATGAGGGACACGGGTGAAAATCAGGACGTTCTGATGGACCGGACGATATGGAAGAATCAAAAACTAGCTCTGTCTTTGCGTTTGGAACAAATGGAGGATGATCTGAACGTCTGGAAGAATTAGAGAAAACATTCTGAAAGAGAAGTATAGCGTGCTGGAAAATAGATGGTGTGCCATTTGTTACAGTTGATTCATCCATGATAAAATAAGGACAAGAGGGGGTGTATTTGTGGAAAAGCTGAATGTCAATCAGAAGTATACAGTGGAAGAATTCCTTCAATTGGATTTTAAAGAAGGCCGGTATGAACTTCATGAAGGTTATCCCGCCCTAATGTCCCCCGCCTCTGCTGGTCACGAGGCTATAGTCGCTTCTTTAATTGGAGAGCTGACTTCAGCCTTAAAGGGAAGCCATTGCACTGTTTTCGGAAGTAACCTGGCTGTAATCCCGTACGGAACAGAAATCAAGGATTGGGAAAAGGAGAAATTCTTTTTACCAGACATTTCAGTCATTTGTGACCACAAAAAAATTCGACAAGGAAAGTGCTACGGGGCACCTGATTTGGTGGTAGAGGTATTATCCCCTTCTACATCCAGAACAGATTTGGTTACCAAGTTAAATGACTACGAAAAATCTGGTGTGAAAGAATATTGGATTGTAGACCATTCTAATCAATATATAGCGAAATACGTATTAATTAACCATAGTTTCGTGAGGGAAGATGTATTTGATGTCGAAACCCATTTTTCATCAACGCTCTTCGCGGAAATAAATTTTGCGGTAAAAGATATTTTTCGTTTCTATACCAACTTTGGTTTGGAAGAAAATTAAAGAACAAGAACGCTGACAATCTATCAATTGTTATTTTATCATCGAGGTGTGTCCCATGACTTGTCCCTTTTGTACCATGCCAAACGAGCAGATTATCCTAGAAAATAAACTGGCTAAAGCCTTTTATGACAAATACCCAGTTCAGAAAGGCCATCTTCTTTTTGTCCCCAAACGTCACGTAGAAACGTATTTTGAAGCAACGGAAGATGAAATCATGGCGATCCATCAATTGATCCATCAAGGAAAAGAAATTATCGATCAACAATACCAACCGGATGGCTACAATATCGGCGTCAATATCGGAGAATTTGGCGGGCAGACCGTTATGCATTTGCATATCCATCTTATCCCTCGCTATAAAGGAGATATAGAAGATCCACGAGGAGGCATTCGAAAGGCGATCCCCAATTTGGTGCCGTATCCATAGATCGACGATTTTTTCAAATTTTATAGAATTTCTATGGAAAGTCTGACATAATCTGTCAGGCTTTTGTTATACTTAATCGGAAAGTATTATACGTATAAAGCTACGCTAGTAGCTTTCTTATACTCAAATTATTAAACCATATAAAGGAGCAGACTTTGTGCCTATATACAATAAATTGATCCGGGACCGAATACCTGAAATTATTGCTCTAACGGGCAAGACATACAAGACGCGAGTATTGGAACAGGATGAATATAAGGATGAGCTTCAAAAGAAATGCCAGGAGGAAATGGGAGAATACTTACAAAGTACATCAGATGCTGAAGCCCTTGAGGAATTGGCGGATCTTTTGGAGGTCGTCTATGCGTTAGCTGAGGTTCATGGTTCCTCCCAAGAGGAACTCGAAACCATTCGAGCGGAAAAAGCTGAAAAAAGAGGTGAGTTCCAGGAACGATTGCTATTAATCGAGGTGGAAGATGGCGAGAATTAAACTCATCACAAATGATATTCTCTCTGATTTAATTCCAGCTATAGAATCTTCTGCTTCCATTTATTTTATCATTTCATTTGTTATGGATTCAGGAGTTCGTTTGGTAGAGGAGTCTATCAAAAGCGCAATCCAAAAAGGTGCGGAAGTCAAGCTATTGGCAGGGGATTATTTATTTGTCACCCAACCTGCAGCACTCAGAAGACTCATCGAAATCGATGACCGAATCGAAGTCCGGCTGTGGAAAAGCAGTGGATCTTCTTTTCACCCAAAAGCCTATCTATTTCAGCAAAAAGATGGAGAGGGCATGCTGATCATCGGATCATCGAACCTATCTCGTTCTGCTCTTACGTATGGAACGGAGTGGAACCTTTCGGTGGACGCAGGAAAGGAACCGGATGTTTTTCAAAGAGCTCTCGATGAATTTATGAAAGCTTTCAATCATGATCAGACGATTCCGGTAAATACGGAAACAATCATAGTTTATGAAAAAGAGTATGAAGATTACCATCAAAAGCATCCTCAATTGATCCGGACTTGGACGGAAGAGGAAGCCAAAGAACTCATGTACAGCCTTCCCAAGGATCAAGAGGTTCCCCATGAGATCAAGGAACAAGGGGCGCTGTATTCCATTCTGACACCAAGACCTGCTCAACAAGAAGCTCTTCTCGAGCTGGAAAAGACGCGGGAGGAAGGATATGACAAGGCCATGGTAGTCATGGCGACTGGTTTAGGAAAAACGTACTTAGCCGGCTTTTTTGCCCAGCCTTTTCAACGAATCCTATTTATTGCTCATCGGGAAGAGATCCTCTTCCAAGCCAAAACGTCTTTTCAACGCATCATGCCTGATCGCACCTTTGGCATCTATAACGGAACATATAAAGAAACAGAAGCCGAAGTGATCTTCGCTTCGGTGTTTACACTTGGAATGAAACACAACCGGGAAAAGTTTGCGTCTGATGCTTTTGATTTAATCATTATTGATGAGTTTCACCATGCTGCCGCTACGACCTACCAGCGACTGTTGGATTACTATAAACCATCATTTTTACTAGGGATCACCGCTACACCTGACCGGATGGACCGAAAAGATGTCTACGCCATATGCGACGGGAACGTGGCCTATCAGCTCCATTTCCTAGATGCGATACAAAGAAGGTGGCTGGCTCCCTTTCATTATTATGGAGTATATGACGAAACGGACTACTCGAAAATCACCTGGCTGGGAACTCGCTATGATGAGGAAGAACTGCTAGCTGCTCAATTGCGAGAAGAAATGGCGGAAAAAATCTACCAAGCCTGGAACCAATATAAACAGACACGAACCCTGGGCTTTTGTTCATCCATACGACAGGCAAACTTTCTAGCCAACTATTTTAATCAAAAGGGAGTTCCTGCCCTTAGCCTGCATTCAAAAACAACTGAAATGACAAGGCAGCAAGCCATTCAGCAATTGGAGAATGGAAGATTGCAAGTCATCTTCACCGTAGATCTTTTCAATGAAGGAGTAGACATTCCTTCGGTGGACACGCTGCTTTTTACTAGACCAACAGAATCCCTTACCGTCTTTACTCAGCAGATCGGTCGGGGATTAAGACTCCACGAGGGGAAAGAGTATTGTACCATCATCGATTTAATCGGAAATTACCGAAATGCCGATGTAAAGATAGGTTTATTTGACACCCAAAACGATACTCTATCAGAAAAAACAGCAGGACGTGTTTCCATCAACCCGGTTATTCCAGACATATGCCAATGGGAAATAGACATACAAGCCATTCATCTATTAAAAGAAATGGCTAAAAAGAGACAGCCTCGAAAAGATAATCTCAGAGATGCTTATCTCGAATTAAAGCAAGAGTTAGGAAGACGACCCACTTATTTGGAGCTTCATTTGCACGGAAATGCTGATTCCAAAGCATATAAGCAGGAGTTTAAATCGTATGTTGGATTCCTATATTGGGCGGGGGAATTGAATGATAGAGAAATAGAAGCTTTTAAGAGAGTGGAACCATGGCTGCGGGAAGTGGAAGCCACCGGAATGGCGAAGAGCTATAAGATGGTTGTGCTTTTATATATGTTGGAAAAGGGAACAGAGCACTGGCTTGAACCGATTACCCCTGAACAAGCTGCTCCTTATTTTCACCATTACCTGACGAAAAAAGAATACCGGAAGCAAATTGACTTCTCCGATTCATCATCGCAAAAGTTGTGGGAGTATGATCAGACCAAGGTAGCCAAGTTGATCGCTGACATGCCGATGACCAAGTGGTCTAGTAGCTCCAAAGGGTTAGTGAAGTTTGAAGATGGTATCTTTCGATTTAATTTTGATATAGTTCCAGAGGATCAAGAGATGGTTTATCAATGGACGAGAGAGATTTGTTTGTATAGGCTGCATGAGCATTTTGAGAGGAAGGGGGGGAAGTAATATTACTAGAGAGAAGGTGGGGTAGGGCAATGAAAAGAATTGTATTGATTTCTTGTGTTAGTAAAAAACACCATCATAGATCGAAAGCAAAAGATCTATATACCAGTCCACTATTTACTATGAATTTGCAATATGCTAGATCTTTAATTCCAGATAGGATATTTATCCTTTCCGCCAAACATGGCCTAGTCTGTTTAGATGATGAAATTGACCCCTATGATGAAACTCTTAATACTAAAACTTCCAAGGAAATCAAATATTGGGCTACTCAAGTACTAGATAGTTTAAAGGGTGAAATTTCTTTGGAAAGAGACGAAGTCATTTTTTTGGCAGGAGATAAATATAGAAAATACCTTGTCCCTTTCATTAAGAATTACCAAATTCCTTTAAAAGGTTTGACGATTGGTAAACAACTGCAATATTTAAAAGGGAAGGTGGGGTCATGAATCAAGTATGTGAGAAGCTGCACCATTATGTTAATTGTATTCAACGATTTACTTTTCCTATTATAGAGCATCTTCTACCAAATAATGGAGTTTACATACTATTTCAGAAAAATGAACCCGGTCATGGTCATGATCGAATTGTAAGAGTGGGCGCCCATACGGGCATGAATCAATTAAGATCAAGACTCAAGCAACACTTTATACAAGAGAATAAGGACAGGAGTATTTTTAGAAAAAATATTGGAAGGTGCTTACTTCATTCAGAAAAACATCCTTATTTAGAGGTTTGGGAAAAGGATTTGACTACCAGGAAAATGAAAGATGTGTATGGTCATCTTGTCGATAGTCCATTTCAACAAATGGTAGAGAAAAGAATTACTCTATTTTTGCAGGAGAATTTTTCGTTCTGTGTTATTCAAGAGGATGATAAAGATCGCCGTTTATGGTTGGAATCTAAGATCATATCAACGGTTTCCCAATGCAATGAATGCGGTCCATCTTCAATGTGGCTGGGGTTACATTCTCCGAAGGAGAAGATCAGGGAAAGTGGACTTTGGCAGGTGAATGAATTGTATAAAGAGCCTTTTATTGAACATGAATGGAAAGCAATTGAAAAAACCTTAAAATAGGGAACACCTAATGTTTGGCTAAAGATTAAAGACAGAAAAACCTTTTTATTTAGAATATCTAAAGATTAATGTGATATTTACATTATTTATGTTACTCCAGGAAATATATAATAGAAAAAACAAGTAAACCGAGAATTAAGTAGTTATCTTCATAAGGAGGATCTAATGAAAAAGGATATATATGTTGTTGGAGCAGTGATCATTGAAAACGAGAAAATCTTATGTGCACAAAGAGGGCCAACTAAGGCATTACCTTATAAATGGGAATTTCCAGGTGGGAAAATTGAGAAAGATGAGTCACCTCAAGAAGCCTTACAACGTGAAATTAAGGAAGAAATGCATTGCAAAGTCGAGATTGGTGAGCAGATCGATTATACAGTTTATGAATATGATTTTGGTATTGTTCATTTGACTACCTTTTATTGCAAACTAATGGAAGGAAAACCTTCCCTAACTGAGCATGCATCAATTAAATGGTTGTCACCTAATGAGCTCTCATCCTTAGATTGGGCACCTGCGGATATTCCAACTATTGAAAAATTATCAAAAGTATTTTTGGCGAAATAAGGTTAATTGCCAATAGAGTTATTGGTTTTTCATGGGGAATATACATACAAAACTATGAACATAAAAATAAACTTGAATATGGATAATCAATGGTGATCATATGGAGACATTTATACAAAATCTAGAAGCATCCTTACATAAGGGATTTATCGATCAGAAGTATAGTCAATCAGCAAGTTACAAGCCTAAATTATTAGTCAATAATACGAAAAAAAATGAGAGCGTCCTAACTACATTGCTTGAAGAGCTTGAAAGCAGTGTTTCCTTTATTTTTTCTGTTGCATTTATTACTGAAAGTGGTCTTGCTACTCTAAAATCTCATCTTTACGATCTCAATCGTAAAGGAATTAAAGGGCGAATATTGACTTCAACATTTTTAAACTTCAATCAACCTAAGGTATTTAGAGAGTTGATGAAGATTAACAATGTAGAGGTTAGGTTAACAAATTTACAAGGTTTTCATTCTAAAGGATACATATTTAATCATAATACCCATTACTCACTAATTGTTGGGAGCTCAAATTTAACTGCACATGCATTGAAAGTAAACTATGAATGGAATGTAAAATTGACCTCCCATGAAAATGGAGAGATCGTCCATCATTTCAAAAATCAATTTGAAGAGGTGTGGCAGGACGCTCAACCATTGTCTGAAGAATGGATTCAAAATTATGAAAAGACATATACTCAGGCTTTAGACAATAAGGTAATGGATCAATTGGTTGAATTACCGGCTAAATATCATATCAATTCTATCGAAAATGCTGTTAAAATTGTGCCTAATAAAATGCAACAGGCTGCATTGCAAGAAATCCAAGCGCTTCGTAATGCAGGAAAAGAAAAGGGCTTGATTATTTCGGCAACAGGAACGGGTAAAACCTATCTTTCCGCATTTGATGTGAGACGGTTCGCTCCTAAACGGATGCTATTTATTGTTCACCGCGAGCAAATACTAAATAAAGCGAAATCAGACTATATAAGAATTCTTGGTGGAATAGAAGAAGATTTTGGGATTCTATCAGGTTCGAATAAGCAATCAGATGCAAAGTATTTATTTGCAACGATCCAGACCATTTCCAAAGAAGAAACTTTAAATCAATTCAATCGCGAGGCATTTGACTTTATTTTAATAGATGAAGTTCATAAAGCAGGTGCCAAATCTTATCGTAGAGTGATTGAATATTTCAAACCCCAATTTTTTATGGGAATGACTGCAACACCTGAACGGACAGATGATTTTAATATTTATGAACTGTTTGACTATAATATTGCATATGAAATTCGATTACAAGAAGCGCTTGAAGAAGATATGCTTTGTCCTTTTCACTATTTTGGAGTCACGGACCTAGAATTGAATGGAGAGACAATAGAGGACACCACACTTTTAACGAAGCTTCTTACCGAAGAGCGTGTAAATCATATCATAGAAAAGATAGAATACTATGGTTTTTCTGGTGAAAAAGTAAAAGGCTTGATATTTTGTAGTCGAAAAGAAGAAGCGGAAAAATTGTCTCTATTATTAAACGAAAAAGGATTTCACACTGTTGCGTTAACTGGGGACCATTCTCAAGAAGAACGAGCAATCCGGGTAAATGAATTAGAAAATGGGAAACTTGATTATATCTTAACCGTAGATATTTTTAATGAGGGGATTGATATCCCATGTATTAATCAAGTTGTAATGTTAAGACAAACTCAATCTAGCATTATCTTTATTCAGCAGCTTGGACGTGGACTCCGTAAGCATGATTCGAAAGATTTTGTTACGATCATCGATTTCATTGGCAATTATAAAAATAACTATTTAATTCCGATCGCCCTTTCGGGAGATAAATCGCAAAACAAAGACAATATCCGTCGACATACACAGGATACAAGCTATATAAAAGGAATCTCAACCATTAACTTTGAAGAAATAGCAAAAAAACGAATTTTTAAAGCGATTAATAACAGCAGATTAACAGCAATGAAAGTCTTAAAAGAAGCTTTTGTCGAGCTTAAAAATAGGATAGGTAGAGTCCCCTATTTATATGATTTTGTATCCCATCATTCTATCGATCCTGTTGTCATTGTATATGAGCATTCAAATTACTATCAATTTTTACTAAAAATGAAGGAAGAAATTCCGGCATTAACAGACTATGAAAATAAAGTTTTAACCATGCTTTCACTAGAAGTATTAAACGGAAAACGTAAGCATGAAATTATATTATTGGATTTGTTATTACGAAATGAAATAGTAGGATTTAAGGAGTATATTCATGCTTTAATGGAATCTAATTGTCGAACAGATGATGCTACTATTGCTTCTGTTCAACGTATTTTTGATCTGTCGTTTTTTACTCAAATGTATAAGGAGAAATATGGGGAAAAACCAATCATTACCTTGATTGATGGTGAATATTTTATATTTTACGATAGGATTCAGGAAAGTCTTAATACAAATTTACACTTTAAAAATTTGGTTATAGACGTTGTTCGAAGTGCAAAAGAAAAGAACATGGTTTATCAATGCGATCAACCTCTTACTTTATATGAAAAGTATTCAAGAAAAGACGCTTGTAAGTTATTGAACTGGGATATTGACGAAAGTTCCACTGTGTATGGTTACAAAACCAAATACCATACTTGTCCCATTTTTATAACCTACCATAAAAAGGACGAGGTAGAGTCAAGTGTGAACTATGGTGATGAGTTTCTCAATCAAGAAGTTCTTAAATGGTATACAAGAAGTAAAAGAACATTAAAATCAGAAGAAGTTCAAACCATTATTGAAGCAGAAGAAAACGATATAGATCTACATATTTTTGTAAAGAAGGATGACGATGAAGGAAGCGACTTTTACTATTTGGGTAAGGCAATCCCTGATAAAAAGAGTGTTCAACAGGCTATAATGCAGGACAAGAATGGCCAAGAACTTCCGGTCGTCCATATGAATATGGTTATGGAGCAACCTATTGATGGTAAGCTTTATCATTATATTAAGGATGGAATGGATAAGTAGTAAATAGAATGTAAAATATATTACTATTCCATAATTATCCAAATGGCAAAGTTTAGAGTTGAAAAAATTAGAATAGTGGTTGGTTTTAAACGCAACACATTTGAAGTGCTGCTGTTCACTACTAACTTATCGAGGTAAGTTAAAGAGGTAACAGTGAGTAAAGAGCCTCTCTATTCGGAAAGGCTCTTGATCCTTCTTCAAGAAGAGGTCTTAACCTGAATAACCGCTCAATCAGAGGGTTTTAAGAACATTCGAAATGTATTTTCAAAAAATACAGAACTTCTCATCATCTCTTGTATAATGGTCGTAAATCAAACTTTGAGGAAAATAATGAAAGAACTCATCAATAATATCCTAGAATTCCGCAAGGAAAGAGACTGGGAGAAATTTCATAATCCGAAGGATTTAGCTATCTCCATTTCTTTGGAAGCAAGTGAGCTTTTAGAGAATTTTCAATGGAAAGATAGTGAACAGTCTATCGAAAAGAACTTTCTAAATATTAAAGAGGAACTGGCAGATATATTAATCTATGCTTTATACCTCTCCCACGATCTAAACATTGATATAAAGGAAGCGATCCTAGAGAAGTTGGAGAAGAACCAACAGAAGTATCCAGTGGAGAAGGCCTATGGATCAAATAAGAAATATAACGAGCTGTGAGGGGGCAACATTGGACATGAATGGTACCTAGAGTAAAGTCTATACAGGTATATAGTCGTGTGCTAATATTGGCAATATAATACAAAATATGACATAAGGACCATGTTAGATGATCATATATAATGAAACTTCATCCCAATTTTTAAGTCACATCTATGAAAATAAGATTGGATATGTCTTAAAGACTAATGTTCTTAAAAAGATGAACAAAGTGGTTTCCCCTAGTGAACTAACTTCCTGGGAGAGATCTCTTCCACAAATGGCTAAGGTTTTACGCGATGCCAATTTAAAAGAGGATACCCATATTTTATTAGAATACAAGCTTCCCTCCACTGAAAAACGAATTGATTTTCTTATCGCGGGCCGAGATAAGAAAGGGAAAAAGAATGCGGTGATTATCGAACTTAAGCAGTGGGAGAAGGCGAAGAGAGCCGAAGGAAACGGAATTGTAAAAACCTTTTTAGGCCAAAGGGAAAGGGAGACGGTTCATCCTTCTTATCAAGCTTCATCTTACAAACGATATCTGCAAAACTTTAATGAAGCATTGTACAGTGATTCCTCCAAGATCCATCTGTCATCTTGTGTGTATCTTCACAACTATATTATGGCCATGTCTGATGAACCATTATTGGATCAGCGTTATCATGAATATTTTGGTGATTCGCCTATATACTTTCAATTTAATGATCGAGATCTCGCAAAAGACCTTCAAAAGTCAGTAGCTAATGGGAATGGGAAGGATATTGCCGAAGCAATTGAGAATGGTAAAATTCGACCTTCTAAGAAACTAGTAGAAACCGTCAGTTCTCTCTTGAGAGGCAATGAAGAATTTATATTGCTTGATGAACAAAAGGTAGCTTTTGAAAAAGTGGTCAGTCTTCATCAGCAATTTCAAAACCATACCGATCGAAAGCAGGTTATCCTTATCAAAGGTGGACCGGGCACGGGGAAATCCGTGATTGGTCTTAATCTATTAAGCTATATGCTCAAGAGTGGAGAGAATGTCCAATACATTACGCCTAATCAAGCATTTCGGGAAATACTCCGAAAAAAATTAATGGGTACATCTCGACATGTAGAAGTGAGAGATTTGTTTTAAGGATCAGCGTCCTATGTTGATACTCCTGTCAATGCTTTTGATATTTTGATCTGTGATGAAGCCCACCGTTTAAAAGAATTCGGTCACATGCAGAAGAAAATCGAAGGGGAAAATCAAGTCACTCAAATTATTCGTTCTTCGCGAATGAGCGTGTTTTTTATTGATGATTTTCAAAAAATTTCCAAAAAAGATATTGGAACCTTGGATCTGATCGCGAAGGAATCTTCCAGATTAGGAGCGGACACCCATGTGGTCGAACTTGAATCACAGTACCGCTGTTCAGGATCTGGGAACTACATTTCTTGGTTAAATAGCGTTCTTGGATATGAACAACATGTAGAGCCTTTGGAAGGTGATTACGATTTTCGAATTGTATCCAGTCCACACGAACTGATCCAAGAGATCGTGAAGGAACGTGAGGGAAGGCTATTAGCCGGGTATGCATGGGAATGGACAAAAAACCTGATTGATGGAGAACTGGCGAAAGACGTTATGATTCCAGAGCATCAATTTGCTCTTCCATGGAATGATCCTAATCGAATAGATTGGGCTATTCATCCGGATTGTGCCTATCAGGTAGGGTGTATCCACACGGTACAAGGTTTAGAGATGGATTATGTAGGGGTTATTGTTGGACCTGACTTAGGGTACGATTCGGATAGTAGATCACTTATCATAAACCGAGAAAACTTTAAAGATAAAGGGGCTAAGCCTGCTAAACCTAAGAAAGGATATCAAGATCCACTTGAAAGTTTAATTCGTAATACATACAAGACATTAATGACTCGCGGAATGAAAGGATGCTACGTATATTGCTGTGATAAAGAGTTAGAAAAATTTTTGAGGGAAAGGTTTAAGGGAACTTTCCGATACTCATAGATCACTCCAGGAAGCAAAATATGTTGGCCTCGGTGGGTAGGGGAATAATCCTAACAAAGTTAAGAGCCTTTATGCCAGTTGCTGAGCAAATCTTCGGGGTCTGACCACGGGTGCTGATTAGGCAGTTTATGGGAATAAATGAGTAGTAGAAAAGGACACTCTCGTATACAATTGGTTGTATCCCCATACAATCCATTGCATAAACGAGGTGTCCTCTATGTCACAGACTAGCACACTACTAAGAGCGTTACAACAAGTAATTTCCGAAAAAGAAGTGTATGAGATGGCAGAGAAATATGGTTATCAAGAAATAGCACGGAAATTTACCGTCTATGAACTCCTAAAGTATTGGGTAACTGCTGCGGTTGAAGAGTGGAATGGGTTTCGCGACAGTGAATCGGCCATGAAAAAGATGGCTGATCTTCAAGCGGTTGATCATACCACCATCTGCAAAAAATCTGCTCTCGTCCCTTATCTCTTATTTAAAGAACTCTTTACCCTTCTTGTTCAAAGGTGTAATCGCCAAACAAGAAGGACATTGAAATTACCTTTTCCTCTCTATGCTGTAGATGCTACGGTCATTACATTTACTCCTCTACGAATGAAATGGGCTTCTTTTACACAAACTCGTAACGCCGTACGACTTCATGTCCAATATGATATAGAAGACCAGATGCCTACCTTAATCGAAGAGACAGATGGTCGAACCGGTGATTCGATGATGGCGGAGAAAGTGTTTCCTAGTGACCCTGGAACGATTGTTGTAGCCGATCGGGGGTATGTTAGAGCGAAACGATTCGATAAAATGACGGAAGATAACCGCTACTTTGTGATTCGTGTAAAAGAGGACTATACCATTGACCGTGATCATGCCGACATCGTGAGTGAGCCTTCTGAAAAAATTCATGAAGACATTTTCTGTTATGTAGGAAAAGGCTCGTCACGGACGAAACATCGGGTAAGAGTCGTTACTTTTCTCGATGACAAGGGGCATCCGATTCGCGTTGTCACCAATCTATTAGATGTAGATCCAAAGACGATTGCCCAGATCTATCGTCTCCGTTGGCAGATCGAGTTGTTTTTCCGCTGGATCAAGCAGCATCTTCATGTGAAACAGATTTACGGCAATACACCCAATGCAGCCTATGGACAGCTTTTTGGTGCCACCATCGCCTATGTTCTGTTACGTTGGGTTTATAATGGTGCATCCCAAAAATGGAGAACCATTCAACTTACCTTTTTAAATTTTACTCGATATTGGATGCGTAACCTTTTGCCAGCAGAAGTGAAGATAAGTATTTTTGAATTTTTATACATGGAACATGAGGACAATCTTAGATTTAATGAAAGGAAATGATTGGTTAATCAGCACCCGTGG
>NZ_JAKFCQ010000107.1:0-17103 GCF_036676585.1 Robertmurraya sp. | reverse complement strand
CAAATAAATCTCCAGAATCACAATCAATCTATTAAAAATCCATCTAAAACCATCGATAATTCGTTGCGAAGGGTCAAAACTCCCCTCTAAATGAAAAAACTCCCGCCACAATTTGCGGGAGTTCATTCTATTTCATCTGAAAATACGTATCTAGTACTTTTCGCCCGATGGTTAAGTTCGGGGAGGGGCCTGTGTCTCCGGTGTATACCCATGGAACAATGACGGCCATTGCTACCTCGGGGTTACTAGATGGGGCGTAGCTGATTAAGCTCACATTCATCACTTCAGGTGGTGCATTTTTAGGGTACTGATCACGTTCCGGTCCGTCGTAGAAGGATTGTGCGGTACCTGTTTTTCCAGCAGGGCTGTAAGGTGCGGAACCAAAGGCTTTTGCTCCTGTTCCGGAGGTCATAACTCTGCGGAAACCCGTTTGAACTCGTTCAATCCATTCATCCTTCATGCTCACACGATTTAATATATTGGGTTGTATTTCTTTGTAAACGGGACCAAGCTTATCATTAGTCGTACCAGGCTCACGGATTTCTTTTACAATATGAGGCTGGATGCGATAGCCTCCATTAGCAATCGTGGCAGCATATTGGGCAAGCTGCATGGTTGTGTACGTATCGTATTGTCCAATGACTAAATCAAGTGCAAAACCTGGTAATGTAGAAGGTCCTTTAAAGCCGGTCATTTCATTTGGAAGGTCAATTCCTGTTTTTGCACCTAAGCCAAATTGAGCAAAGGAATCTCTTATTTTTGAAAAAGTATCTGGAGCTAAACTTAATGGTGCATTTGGTACATACTGTCCGCCACCGATTTTTATAGCGGTACGGAACATATACACGTTAGAGGATTGCTCTAATGCATACAAGTCATTAATCGAGCCCATATTTCTCCAAGATTTTTTCACGGGTGTCCCTTTAATGGAAAGGGGTCCGTCATAAAGGGGAGTTCCTGGAGAAATAGCGCCCGTTTGGTATCCCGTAAGCACGGTTGCTCCCTTCACGGAGGAGCCGACATTATAGGAGGTAGTAATATTGCCAAGTGCGAAGTCCTGGACTTCTAGATTTCCTGTTTCTTCGCTTCTAGCTAAAAGCTTTCCAGCCATTGTTAGGATTTCACCGGTATTTGGATCCATTAAAACAACAAAGGCACGGTCAAGAAACTTTGTTCCACCAAATCCCCGTTTGGTAGCGAGAAGCTCTTCTTCAAGAATTTTTTCAACCGCGAGCTGTAAGTCCATATCGATGGTCAGTATGAGGTCCTTGCCGCGCGTTCCATCGGATACGGGGACCGTTCCTACAATATTTCCTGCTTTGTCTTTTAAGTATTTTATTTTGGATTTATTTCCGCGCAGAACATCTTCATATTGATATTCCAGATAGCTTTTTCCGACACGATCATTTCTACTATAGCCACGAGAGAGATAGTAATCTAGCTGTTCTGCTGGTATCCCTTCTTCACTAGTAGTTGTTTTTCCTAATATCGTTTTTAAGGTGTTTTCGAATGAATACGTTCGCTCCCAGTCTGTAACCGTGTCTACCCCAGGTAAAAAGTTGAGATTTTCACTAACCTTTGAGAATTCCTCATCTGTTACACCAACGTTTTTTACGAGATGAGGGGTATACTCATAACCACTTGCAAATTCACGGTAAATGGCAATGACCTGCATATCTTTCTCTTTTAAGGAGGCTAGATCTTCAGCAGTGATCCTTTCAAGTAAAGTGTCATAATATTTTTTGTTAAACTCTTTTTCACTGTCTGTTGAATCTCTCATTGCCTCTTCTTCGGATTTGGATATTTTCTCTTTAACCAATAAAGGATTTTTTAGGATCCAATAATCCTTTTTGTCACGATCTCTCACTTTCTTTGTATCCATTTTGATGAGTTCGGAGAGGTTTTCTGCTGTTTTTAACATTTCCTCCTGACTGGCTCCCCAGTTTGTGTATGTAATCGCGTTTTGAGCAATATTATCTACTACTATCTTTCCGTTTCGGTCGTACATTTTTCCGCGTGGAACAGGTTGGCTTACAACGATTTCATTGGTCCTTTCGAGTTCTTCCTTGTAGGATACTCCCTGAACCATTTGCACGGTGCCTAAGCGCACAATTAGGATGACGAATAAGACAAAGACAATAAAAAATAGGAGGTTTACTCGTAAGGGAACGTGCCTCCGTTTGCTGGCTTTTTTCTTCATGAACTTCACTCCTTAGAAGGGAACGACTCTATTGGTATATATTTCTATTTTTATCATAATCTATGACGTTCTTAATAACAATAAAGTTTCAATTTTTTGACTAATTAACAGGTTATTCACAAGATGTGGATTACTATTGTGAAAATGCTGTTAATAAGCTGTATACAACTTAAATAATCCACATTATCCACAATTTACACATGAAGTTATACACATTATCCACAGTAATGGGCTATATCCAGAACAAAACCTGAGGATAAATAAAAAATTTATAAATAACCTGTCCAAATGCCTCTTTTCTTTCTATATAGAAGGTGAGAGGAGGTGATAGAGATGGCACAGGCGATGATCATGGATACAAAGCTTAAAGTATTGTTTGAAAATGGATTGAACTCAAAAGGAGAAGTAATTATTAAAACGAAGACATTTAGTAATGTGCGTAAGGAGGCTACGGCGGACCAACTTTTTCAAGCGGGTCAAGCATTAGCAAGTCTTTGTTCACTACCAGTAGTGAATATTGAACGAGCTGACAATTTTGAGTTGGTAAACGCGTAAGTGAAGATGAGTGATTAATCATTAGGAGGTGAGTAAATTGGCCAAAACATTAGAATTACAATTCATAACAGAAACAGGTGAAACAACAACCATTAGTATGGAATCTCCAAAGGAACCTGTTGATGCGGCTGCTGTTAAGGTTGCGATGGATCAAATTGTTGCTTCCAATGCATTTTATAGTGCGAAGGGACAGCTCGTTTCCCCTAAAGGCATTAGAGTAATTGAGAGAAATGTGACACCTTATGAACTAGCATAAAATAAGAGAGAGTCGGTTGAAATTGACCGACTCTCTTTTTTTGGAAGATAAGAAAGTATATAAATTTGCACTTTGAAAATTGTCCAGCTTCAGCGCCCAGCAACTAGTGTACTTCGATCTTCTCCCTACGATAAGTCAACATCGAATCGCTTGTACTCTCCGTGTTTCCTTTATCTCAGTCGAATCTCTCCAGTCCATACGTTGCTAGACGGGCGCTTGCGCTTTTCTTATTACATAACAATTTTACACCAAAGTACTTTGTCTTTAATTCTTACACCAGCTAATTTTCCGAACGGTATGTCTCGAACGACTTCAATGTCATTAAAGTTAATGGTGAGCTTGTTATCCTCGTACGTTACCCCATCCGCATCCTTTAAGAGTTTCTTTTTCATGGATTCTTTTAGACTGGGCTTTAAGTCGACTACCTCAAACTGTATCCGTCTTCCTTTTGCCATAATAGGTTTCAGTTCAAGTCGGAATGGAACAGGTACGAGCATCACCTTTGTATTTCCTGTTAAGACCAGATGTTCTCCTACAAACGAACATTGTAAATTGGAGGTTCCTTCTAATGGCTGAAGATGTAGCAGGCGGTTGACGAGCTCTTCTGACATACGAATAGGTGTACCAGTAGCGATTTTATCGAGCAGGCTTTCCACCGTCCATGATTGATCTTTTAATTCCCCAAGCTTTCGCTGCATTGTTTCGAGAAACTCGTTCATGCGGTCTCCTCCAAGCTGTCATTTTTCTAGTTCGAATACATTCATTACATTATATGGACGGTAAAAATAAAAAATGAATAAAGTTACAAATTGTTAAATTTCATTAATATATGCTTGATTTTTCCATTTTTATTATATATAGTACATTACATCAGTAATGTACTAACATACCATATGAATATAGGAGGTGAGGAATATGATCTTAAACTCAAATAGTATGAAGCCTATCTATGTACAAATTGCAGAGTATCTAGAAGGGGAGATATTAAGGGACTCCATTCGACCTGACGAAAAGATTTACTCTCAATATCAGCTGGCGGAAATGTTCAACATCAATCCTGCTACGGCGGCAAAAGGGTTGAATTTGTTAGCGGATGAAGACATTTTGTACAAAAGGAGAGGGCTTGGAATGTTTGTGGCTGCAGATGCAAAGAAGATCATCCTCACAAAACGAACCAACACCAAACTGAAGGAGCTAATTGAAGAAACGGTTAGAGAAGCCCGTCAATTAGGAGTAAGTAAGGAAGAACTAATGGAGATGATTCAAAAGGAGGGGGAGGAGTAATGAATATCGTTGCATGCAAGAACCTGTCAAAAACATATGGAAGGAATCAAGCTTTAAGAAGTGTTTCTTTTTCTCTAGAGGGTGAAAAGATCATAGGCTTGATTGGTCGAAACGGAGCTGGTAAGTCCACTCTATTAAAACTGATGGCAGGCTTTCTTGAAAAAACATCTGGGGAGATCAACGTTTTTTCGGAAAATCCATTTAATAGCTTAAAAGTTTCTGCTAACTCTATTTTTATGAGTGATGAAGTTACCTTTAATCCAGCCCTCACTTTAGGAGAAGTTCTAAAGGCAGCCGAAAGCTTCTATCCAAACTGGAATCGAGATTTAGCCTACCGACTTTTAGATTACTTTTCTATATCGCCACATTCCTACCATGCCAGTCTCTCAAAAGGGATGAGAAGCACGTTCAACACGATTATGGGACTGTCAACCAGAGCACCACTAACCTTATTTGATGAACCAACCACAGGAATGGATGCGGCTGTTCGAAAGGATTTTTACCGAGCTATTTTAAAAGATTATTTAGCCTTTCCACGGATGATCGTCATATCAAGTCACCTGTTAAATGAGATGGAGGAACTTTTTGAGGAGCTTTTACTGATAAAAGAAGGGGCCGTTCATCTTCATGAAAGTGTGGAAGATTTGAAAGAATACGCGGTTGGTATTACCGGAAGAACTTCCATAGTGGAAGAGTTATTGATAAATGATGAGGTTATTTTTCAACAAGCAGTTGGGATTGATCAGAGCTATGTTGTAGTGAAGCGTGGGGAAGAATTACAGCAACAAGCAAAGTTGCTAGGGCTTGAGCTGTCACCTGTTTCCGTTAGTGATTTATGCATGTATATAACGAGCAAGTCTAAGGGAGGGATTGATCATGTATTTGACAGAGAGTAATGTTCGAGACGTTATTTTCAAACAGTATCGCTATAAGCTGCAGGCCTATTTAGGGGTGTTTACCTCTCTTATGTTTATCCAAGTGCTTGGGGTATTATTTTCGATTAGTGGAACGGGCTCAATGGGAGGTAGTGCCGGTACCTTTAGTTACGATGTGAGAACCTATAGTGGTAGTTTGGTTGCTATTTTTACTTTGATGTGGGCTTTCTCAAATGGAATCTCATTGACCACAAAGCAGCATAGATATGATGACTTCAATTTTGTAACGACACGACAGGTAAGCCATTATGCGAATGCATTGTTTCTCGCGACAGCAAGTGTGATTGCTGCCATAACAGGGCTTTTAACAACTTATGTTTTAAGGTTACTGGTTACACAGGTTTTGAAAACACCTTCCGTTGCGGTCGATCAGCTTTCGGCGATAGATGTATGTAAGGGATTAGTAGGATTTTTCCTATATATTCTATTGTTCGCGAGCATTGGTTATTTTATTGGAATGCTTGCTCAAACGAATAAAATCGTCGCGTTTTTACTTCCTGTGTTTTTGATTGGGGTCATTTCAATCCAAGCGTACTTAGGGGGAGAAGGGGCATTATTAGTAGATATAGGGAGATTTTATGTACTTGAGGCTTCGTTTCTTCTATTTACGGTTAAGAGTGTCATCACTTCTGTACTATTTTTTCTAGGAGCCTGCATGTTAGGTAATCGTTTGGAGGTGGGGGTGTAATGGTAGCCATTATTCTACTAATCTTAGTTATTGCTGCAGTGGTTTCTCAACTGTCTAAATCGAAGAAAAAGGCATGGATTGGAATGAAAACTACTAGATTACTGCTACTTGGTTACGTAGGTTTGCTGATTCTGCTCGCTGTTGCTTCTTTGCTTCTGCCTATGAATAGCACTTCCATCAAAATGATGTCTGAAGAAGAAGTGGAACAGAGTATGAAGCTTCAGGATCAAGTGATGAATGAGGCATTTAGAGGTACCTTTGAAGAGGAGAACGGATTAGATGTTGTGGAGAAATGGACTTTTCCACTTACAAGTGACGAGCTTGGTATTACACCTATTAATGATTATTCCGTTCAAGTGTTTATAGAGAAAAGCCCAGATATGGGGGGAGAAATTCAGATTACTCATTATGCGGGAAAAACCATTGTGAACGGGATGGATCTTACGGAAAAACGAGGCGAAGTTCAAATAGAGATGCAAGGCAATGAACTTGAAATCAAGAATCCCTCTCAAATATCGGTAAAATTAGCTGAGATATCAAGTGGGTTCCCGTTTCAACAATTCTCTGCAGAAAAGGTTGATTTGTTTCAAAATAGCTCGTACGGCAACATGGGAATGGATGTGCTGTATATAAAAGCTCCTAAAGGGTTGAAAATAGAAGGCCAAGCACTTTACGTCAACTAAAGTGTCCACCTCAGGCGTACAAATCGGCCCCGAGTGTCCACGAGCGGTGACAGACACCCCTCGTTGACAAAATGCCCCTTTTTGTCCACGGACGGTGTCTGACACCGAAATGGTTGACAGGGGGCGCTTTTGTGTGATATTTAATTAGTGATTAGCACTCTATGTGGTAGAGTGCTAAAGGAATTACATATATTGATGAGAGGGGATTTTTGAATGGAAAAGAAGCAATTCCAAGCAGAGTCAAAGAGATTGTTAGACATGATGATTCACTCCATTTACACACATCGAGAAATTTTTCTACGTGAGTTGTTATCAAACGCAAGTGATGCGATTGATAAAATTTATTATCGTGCCTTAACAGACGAAAACATCACTTTTGACAAAGACAACTATTTTATAAAAATTGCTGCTGATAAAGAGAGCAGAAGATTAACGATTACGGATACCGGAATTGGGATGACCAAGGAAGAGCTTGAAAACAATCTTGGGGTCATCGCTAAAAGTGGCTCACTTGCCTTTAAATCTGAAAATGAGCTAAAGGATGGTCACGACATCATCGGGCAATTTGGCGTTGGGTTTTATTCGGCATTCATGGTGGCAGACGTGGTAACGGTGATCACCAAATCACTAGGAAGCGACACGGCCTATAAGTGGGAATCGCAAGGTGCGGATGGTTATACGATTGAGCCGTATGAAAAAAGTGAAGTGGGAACGGAAATCATCCTTACCATTAAGCAAAATACAGAAGACGATAACTATGATGAATTTTTAGAAGAATATCGTCTCAAATCAATTGTTAAAAAATACTCAGACTTCATTCGTTACCCGATTAAAATGGATACCACGAGCAGACGTTTAAAAGAAGGTAGTGAATCGGAATACGAGGATTATTCAGAAGAGCAAACCATTAATAGCATGGTGCCAATCTGGAGAAAGAACAAAAACGAATTAACAACAGAGGACTACGAAAACTTTTACGCTGAAAAACATTACGGCTTTGATAAACCATTAAAGCATATTCACATCAGCGTAGATGGTGCGGTTCGTTATAATGCGGTGTTATATATTCCTGAAAAAATTCCATTTGATTATTACACCCAGGAGTATGAAAAAGGGCTGGAGCTTTATTCAAACGGTGTTCTTATCATGAATAAATGTGGAGATCTATTACCGGACTATTTCAGCTTTGTTAAAGGGATGGTTGATTCAGAAGATTTATCCCTCAATATCTCAAGAGAGATGTTACAGCATGATCGTCAATTAAAACTAATTGCGAAAAATATTAAAAACAAAATCAAAGGTCAACTACAAAGCTTGTTGAAGGATGACCGCGAAAAGTACGAGGCATTTTTCCAATCCTTTGGCCGTCAATTAAAGTTTGGCGTTTATAGCGATTTTGGAAGCAATAAAGAGACGCTTCAGGATCTCCTCATGTTCTATTCATCTAAGGAAAAGAAGCTTGTTACGTTAGATGAGTATGTTTCAAGAATGCCTGAGGATCAAAAGTATATTTACTATGCATCAGGTGAGTCAGTGGAGCGCATTGAAAAGCTACCTCAGACTGAACTTGTGGCGGATAAAGGCTATGAAATCCTTTATTTCACAGACGACATTGATGAGTTTGCGATTCGTATGGTTATGAATTATAAGGAAAAAGAATTCAAGTCAGTCTCTAGTGGTGATTTAGGGATTGAAGAGCAAGCAGATGAAAAAGAGACGGCAGAACAAACGGAGAACCAAGAACTGTTTGAATACATGAAAACGGCCCTTGGAGAAAAGGTAAAGGCGGTACGTGTATCCAAGCGTCTAAAGTCACATCCTGTTTGTTTAACAACTGAAGGAGACGTTTCTATTGAGATGGAGAAAGTGCTCCAAGCGATGCCAAATAGCCAAAATGTCAAAGCAGACAAAGTGCTAGAGATCAACGTGAACCACGAAGTATTTGCTTCTTTAAAGGATGCATTTGCTAATGACAAGGACAAGCTCACCTTGTTTACAGGGCTCCTTTACAATCAGGCATTACTCATTGAGGGGTTACCAATTGAAGATCCAGTAGAATTTACAAACGATATTTGCAAAATTATGGTGTAAGCAAGGGAGGGCACTCAATATATGAGTGCTCTTTTCTTATTACCCTCAAAAAAATGCATCCAATCACTAAATATATAGAAAAGGTGGAGAAAGGTGGAAATAAAGGATGATTTTTCAATTGCCTATTCACTCTTCTGAAAAAGTGACAGATGTATATATGAACAAACTAAATACCGACGGATTTATTGTGGCGATACCTGAAATACACTGGTCTATCTTTTTACCGGCACATGGGTCAAAGGATAGTCACTTCCAACATATTTTGCAATCATTAATGTTTCAATTATTTGAAGGAAATGCAGAAAGTTTAGCGAAGGACATTGTTAAATTGTTAGAAAGGCAGTTCTTTAAAAAATAAGAAATGCCTTTGTAAGAAAATCTCCCAATCAATCCCCAAATATTACACCCAATCCTTGTTATTGTATAAAGTGGTGTACTACTATGAAGATATAACTATCTTCACCTGGAGGTGACAGGTTCTGCTTCACCTAACAAAACATCATAATCCAGAGCAAAACCATGAGTTGATTCAGCGTTGGTCTAGATACTCAACCCATTTGGGTCAATTACTTGAAGAGACTGACGCTCTTTTTCAAAAAGTTGCCGTCCATCCTAATCCTTCAATAAATGAAATGAGAACCATCATAACAGAAAAGGGGGAGCCTCTCCCCTCATGGCTTCCAGATCTAGAAGTTGAATTACACAAACTTCAAAGTGAAATAAAGATCGAAAGAAATGTGGTCGACTTTGGGGCAGTTGGTGATGGGGTTACAGACAATACAAATGCTTTTCGAAAAGCAATCGGACGAGGCAATTGTAAGATCATTATTCCTGAAGGTGTATTTGTCACAAAAGGAATCAAACTTCCCTCCAACACGATCCTTGTTGGGGCAGGAAAGGGAAAAACAATCATTAAACTCCATCATGATGCCCTAAAATCCGCCATTCTTATCACCAATAAGCATCATATAAGTGGGAATCACCATATTTATGTGGAAGGGATGACCCTCGATTGGAATGTCAAACGACTAGCGAGCGATGAAAGAACGGCGAGTGGAAACAATCGATCGAGTTGCTTAACATTTGCCCATGTGAAGTATGGATGGGTAAGAAAGGTAGAAGCGATTCATGCAGGGTTGCATGCTTTTGACGTTTCTTCCACTCTCTACTATTACATAAAGGATGGATTCATAGGTCCGGGGAGAAGTCAGTATATCTGGCTTGATGAATTAAACGGATACGGATTTGGAGATGACGGGATTACCACTCATCATAGTGATTATATATTTATATCGAAATCGCATATGTGTGATCCGAGTGGAAGAGCTCATGAACCTGGCTATTCTAATTCAAATGGCATTGAAATAGATGATGGCTCCAGATACGTGTGGCTTGCGAACAATTCAACAACTAGATGCTTTGGTGGAGTGGAAATCAAGGCTCATCACAATGCTTCTGCTGCTTCCAATGTCACCATTATTGGACATCTGTCGGTTCATGATAATCGTGCCTTCAACTTTCGGCATATCGGTCATCATAAAGGGGATGACCCAGAGTCAAAAACGGCCTATAACATAAAAGCCATGAATTTGGTTGCTATGGCTCCTATCTTTACTTCATTGTATGAAGTGTCAACTCCAAGAGCGATGGTGATATCCGCATACCGTCATGTGGTGGTGAACCAGTTTACTGTGCTTGGAGACTCGACCTATGATTTTGAAGGGCATCCTGTCATAGCGATTCAATATCGAGCAAAACAGATTCTACTTAATAAAATCTATATAGACGGTTTTTATCATGCAGGTGGAATTAAAGGGAAATTTCACGTGCCAGAGGAGCTAACATGAGAGAACAGGATATTGATAAGAGCTTACATATCGTCACAACGGGTGATCAACTCAATTTTTACAAGTCATTGCAATTTCACCGTTATGAAGCTACCCCATATTTGCATCTTCAACAGTTAATCAGTGAGCATGAGTTCAAACCATCTGACCGTATCGTTGACTTTGGTTGTGGAAAAGGAAGGCTGAATTTCTTTCTTTATCACCATACAGGAGCAACGGTAACTGGAGTAGAAATGAATGAGGAGTATTATCAGCTTGCTATGGAAAATAGAGAACATTATCGGAAAAAGTATGGCTCAGAAAATCCTATTCACTTTTTCTTCGGTTTTGCAGAGGAATATCCGATCCACGAACAGGATAATACTTTTTACTTTTTTAACCCGTTCTCTATTCATATTTTTCGGAATATAATTCATCGTATCCTTCAATCGGTTGAGGAGAATTATCGAGAAATAAAGCTGATTTTGTACTATGCAAGTGAAGAGTATATCGACTTTTTAGAAAGCATGGGCATGTTTCAGCTGAAATCTGAAGTCATTTGTTCACAAGGAAATCCGTTTGAAAGATTTTCTATTTATGGTTTAGCTTTTTAAGGGGGAATGAATGTGGAGAAATTGCTTGAACAAGAAATCATTACATATGTGGAAAATTTGCCTGGCTGGAAATGGGACGAGGGTAAATGGATAAGCAAAAGATATCGATTTCTAAATTATTTAACAGGTGTTTCCTTTGTGAGTGAGCTAGCAAATTATGCGGAACAGCGTAATCACCATCCGTTCATCTCGATTGATTATAAAGTAGTAACGATTAAACTTAGCTCGTGGAATGCAGGAGGTCTTACTTCGCTGGATATGGAAATGGCAAGAGTCTTTGATGAGATTTACGATCAATTTGTGGAATAAGAAAAGGCGGGAGTGCTTATTGCGCTCTCGCCTTTTCTCTTCCAAATACGGTGTAATAAAGCAGTATCGCAATAAAGACAGAAATAGCTGATGCTATGTAGATGCTATGATAGTCTAAATAGAAAGCGATTTGTCCGAACACGATCGCACCCATTCCCACGCCTAAATCGAAGAAGGAGAAAAAGGTAGCATTTGCCATCCCACGCCTGCTAATAGGTGAATTTTGAACACTCCATGCTTGAAGAGCTGGTTGTACGGTCCCAAAGCCTAACCCATAAATAATGGCTGCTAAATAGAGGATCGCGCTATTCGGAACCCAGGCAAGCAGGATCATGGCTGCCATAATCATGATGGAACCAGCAGGGAATACAAAGCGATGTCCTTTTTGATCATAGAGCTTTCCAGCAAAGGTTCTTGAGATGAGAAGAGCAATGGCATAAAGAAGAAAGTACCATTCAATTCCTTCAATCCCCTTTTTTACTGTATATAAAGGGAGGAATGAAGCGATTCCACCAAACGTAACAGTGATAAACAGAAGCAATATCGAAGGGGGCAAGGCCGTCTTTTCGTAAAGGTCGAGCTTTTTATGATTGGTTGTAGTTCCAGGTTCTACGGGCTTAAATCGTATACGAGAAGATAAGGCGATAGCAACTGCACCGAGTACGCCGCAAATCAAGAAGAGTTGAGTAAAGCTAAGATAACCTACAAGCGCAAGTCCGAGGGTTGGACCCATGGCAAGAGCTAAGTTACCCGATAGCCCGTAATATCCCATTCCTTCCCCGCGCCGTTTTGGTGGAATCAGGTCGGTCGCAATCGTACCTGAAGCAGTCGTGGAAAGTCCCCAACCTACCCCTTGAATAATTCTTAAAATAAATAGGAAAACAAGACCTCCAGCAATACCGAAAGCTCCAGTGGAGAAGACAAAAATTCCTAATCCAACAAGATAAATAAATCGGCGCCCTTTACTTTCTAGTGCATGCCCGGCGTAAGGTCGAATTAATAGGGCGGAGAAAGTGAAGATTCCCACAACCACTCCGATCAGCTGGTCATTTCCACCGAGGTTCTCTACAAATAATGGAATAGTGGGCAAAGTCATTTGAAAGCCGAGGAAAACAAAAAAGTTTGATAAGCAAATTAGAATAAAGTCTCGAGTCCATATCTTCTCTTTACCTTTTTCTGAAGGTGGAGCTTTTTCCGCAAGAGGTGTGCTCATAACCATCCACTCCCATTCGGGAATATCCCGTTTCTATAATTATTTCGTTAACCTAAATATATATGCGATTTTACAAAAAAATGGTGATAAATCTATTATAGACAATGACTTTTCGATTTACTATTCTTTTGAGTTACACAGGATTTGAGCTGATAAAGAACGTTTAGTAATATTAATGTTATTACTATAGGAAATAGGTGTTCATGATGGGAAGAATGATTGTACTAGGATCAGGAATATTAGGTGCTTCGGCTGCTTTTCACTTAGCGTCAAAAGGAGTAAAAGTGATCCTTGTTGACCGCGCCGAGGTAGGACAAGCAACGAACGCGGCCGCGGGAATTATTTGCCCATGGATTTCGCAAAGACGAAATAAGGCATGGTATGAGTTAGTGAAGCAAGGGGCGCGTTATTACCCTGATTTAGTCGAAAAATTGTCCTCTTATGGAGTAGGTAATACGGGATATCGAAAAGTTGGAGCCTTAAGCCTTCATACAAATGAGGAAAAACTGAAACAAATGGCAGATAGGGCCATCAAACGGAGAGAGGATGTACCGGAAATCGGTGAGGTGAAAATCCTAACTTATGAAGAAACAAAAGAGCTGTTTCCTCTCGTGGCAGAAGGATATGGAGCGGTTTATGTTTCCGGCGGAGCAAGGGTAGACGGAAGGCTCATACGTGATGCATTAGTAAAGGCTGCGGTTCAGCTCGGTACGGAATACGTTCGTGGGAATGCTTCACTCGTATGTGAGGAAAACTGTGTGAGTGGCGTGGTTGTTGATGGGGAGCGGTTAGAGGCTGATGAAGTGCTTGTCACGACAGGAGCTTGGGCCCGTGAGGTGTTGGAGCCTGTTGGAGTGAATTTTCAAGTTTCGGGTCAAAAAGCGCAGATTTGTCATTTAGAATTACCGGGTGTGGACACCTCCGAATGGCCCGTAGTCATGCCTCCGAATAATCAGTACTTATTAACGTTTGAAGATGGTCACGTCGTAGTTGGGTCGACGCATGAAGACCATAAAGAATTTGATACGAGAGTCACTGCTGGTGGATTAAATGAAATTATCGGTAAAGCATTAGAGGTGTTTCCGGGCTTAGAGGAAGCGACGGTAGTTGAAACGAGAGTGGGCTTTCGTCCATTTACCCCCGACTTTCTACCAGTGATTGGGACAGTTCCTGGACTGGAAGGTGTTTTAGTCGCGAATGGACTTGGTGCCTCTGGCCTAACGAGCGGCCCGTTTTTGGGTGCCGAGCTCGCAAAGCTCGCTCTTGGAGAAGAAACCGTGCTGGATGTCAGTCGCTATTCGGTGGAGGGTGCGATTGGGGATCGATAAGTTTGAGCATCGTAAATAAGTTCTGGGAATCGCAAATAAGATGCTTGGCGCGCAAATAAGTTCTCAGGATCGCAAATAAAATGCATGGCGCGCAAATAAGTTCCCAGGGATCGCAAATAAATTCCGAGAATCGCAAATAAAATTTCAGGATTGCAAATAAATTCCGAGAACCGCAAATAAAATTTCAGGATCGCAAATAAATTCCGAGAACCGCAAATAAAATTTCAGGATCGCAAATAAATTCCGAGAATCGCAAATAAAGTTTCAGGATCGCAAATAAATCCTGAGAATCGCAAATAAATTCTCAGGATCGCAAAAATCCTTACTTTTTCTCAGGGGAGAGCTTCATATTTTTCGGAAAATGATACTTTTTTCCTTTGAGGGTTCCACTTTCAGATAAATGTAGTGATTTTAAGAGGCGACTTGCGACAAAAGGAGAGTCAATTTGAAGGAAATCACGACATTTTGCATTCGTTATCGTAGGGGAGATTAGTAACCAATAATCATGCAACGCCTCAAGATGTGCCAGGCGATCTGAATGGCCACAGTTCTTGCATGTCCAGCGACCTTTTTTACGCTGCATCCTAAATAATTGACAGCTAGGACATTGAACTCCTTTTACAAGTTCATCTGCTTGAATTTGGAATTTCTTTAACACATCGTATTCGGCTTCTTTATGGTCCTTTAATAGTTTTCTGCTCAATTTCTTAAGTTGTGAGGTTTCCATCATCTCCGTTTTATATTTTGACTGAAGCTCCGTTAACCGTAGAGGGAGCTTATTTGCGTGAATGACTTGCTTAAACAAATAAGCTTTCCCTGGATCGGTACTAATAATAGTAGATGCATTACTAACAACGATCAGGTATTCCACTGGGATGCTATAACCTAGTTGTTGAAAGAGCCAATCTCCCATTAAAGATTGGTGCCTACTTGCTTGGGCTATTGGGTCTGGGAAAGCTTCCTTTTTGTCATTCCATGTGCGAATAAGTTGACCGAATTGAGAGTCAAAATGAATTTCTCCGATAATGTTCTTGGTTTCAATGATTAATGCAAAGGTAGGAAAAAGGATGAGAACATCCATCTCAAATATAGATTCATGTTGTTCGAGGCGAAGGTTATGAAAGAGATAGGAGGTTGGAGGAAGTTGGTGAAAATAATAACAGAGAGATCGTTCACCATAATAGCCGGCTTTTCGTTTGGCTAAGTCAGCTAGTATTTGTGGATACTGATGATGAGTAGACAACATTCTTTTTTCTAAACACTGTACGGCTTGAAGCTTTAATGGAACCGTTAATTCTTTTACAATCAATCGGCATCTTCCTTTCTATTAGTATCATCTAAGCTTTCGACAAAATCCCTCTATTTTCCTCTGCCGTTTTCTCAAAAAGATTGATTCAAATCACATCAAAATAGAATGTAAAAAGATATGATTGATTCATACAGAAGGAAAGGACCTGATAATGATGCAACGACAAAGCTTATCTACCTTTATCGAATATAATGAAGAGAAATTTACGAAAAGAGTGATTTTTAAAGAAGGGGAGAGTACGGTATTTGTATTAAACTTTTCGAAAAATCAAGCACTGCCAGCCCATAAACACCCTGGAACAAATGTGTTTATTCAGGTGGTAGAGGGAGAAGGAACCTTTCATGTGGATGGAGAAAGCCTGGCTGTATCCAAACATGATGTGATTCATTTTACTGGGGAAGAGGAAATGTCTTTCGTGAATGGTGAGGGCAATACGTCTTTGTATGTTATGCTAAACAAGATTCCAGATGAAAGATATGTAAAAGAAATCTAACCAAAAGGCTCACCTGTCGAGGTGAGCCTTCTTCTTTATTTCTCTTCAGCTGTAGGGCGCTTTCCGCTTAATTGCAGGCCAGCTTTTCCTTCTTCAAGAAGATGCTGAATGTCTTTGAATTTTACAAATCGCTTATTTACATCATCAAATAATTTGAAGTGAATGGACTCAAGGCTCGTACCTAGAGTAACGGTTGTTGCTTTTTGTAATGGTGGTGTAGATTCATGTGCTTTTTCAAGATTATAGTTAGGAACCTTAGGTGCTAGATGATGCACATGGTGAAAGCCGATGTTTCCTGTTACCCATTGCAAGATCTTCGGTAGCTTGTAATAAGAACTTCCTTCAACAGCTGCCTTCACATAGTTCCACTCTTCTTCGTGTTCAAAATAGCTGTCTTCATATTGATGTTGTACGTAAAATAACCAAATACCTAATGCACCAGCAACAAATAGAATTGGCGCCTGGACAAGAAGGAATGCTTTCCAGCCAACTAACCAAATCATAAACGAATACAACACAACGATCGCAATATTGTTGAAATAAGTGTTGAGACGCTCTTTACGTTTTGCATCTTTCACATTGATACGATTGGTCACAAGGAACAAGAAGATCGGTCCTAGAACGAACATAACAAACGGGTTACGGTACATTCTGTATTTAAGGCGTTGAGTTGGTGTAGCAGCTAAATATTCTTCAACCGTCATTACCCAAATGTCACCAATGCCACGCTTATCTAAGTTTCCGCTTGTTGCGTGGTGGATATTGTGGCTTCTCTTCCATTGTTCGTAAGGAAACATCGTAATAATTCCACTGATGTTACCGATTAATGCATTTGCCTTACGATTTCTAAAGAACGATTGGTGGCAGCAATCATGGAAAATGATAAAGATTCGAATCACAAATCCAGAAGCAACAATAGCTAGTGGCAACGTTAGCCAGTAAGAAACCGAAAGACTCGCGTACGCTAAGTACCATAAACCAAAGAAAGGAATGAATGTGTTAATCATTTGTTTTATACTTTTACTTATATCTGACTTTTCAAAAGGGACTACGCTTTTTCTTAATTCAGCTGTTTTTTGCTTGCTCATAAAAGCCTCCTACAAGGTTTTAAATTTATCTACTGTAATTGTAGTGTTTATGAGCAGGTCATGAAAAGGCATAAATGTATAGAGTAGGACATGACAAATGTCATGTTTCAAGAAAAATTTTAAAAGAAATTACTGGAAAAACCTTAAACAATTCGAAAAAATGTAGACACATTGCTTTTCATGAGCATATTTTTACATACGTTCCCTATTTCAAGATATACTAGTCTGTAT
>NZ_JAKFCQ010000106.1:0-9895 GCF_036676585.1 Robertmurraya sp. | reverse complement strand
CGGTTAAGGGCTGATTGTGCAAAAATATCTAGGAAGTTATCCCAAGCCTCTTGTTGTACTTCACAAAACTTTTCGTAATTCATACTGTTTCCTTGAATTTGTTATAGGATTTCTTAGCATCTAGGCCGGCTTCGTAAAGATATATCCACTCTGACAATGTTTCAAGAATCTTTACATGAGCCTCCCTGTGAGCGGTGCCCTCTCTAATTGCCATCAACGATGCAACTTCAAGGATAAAGAATTCAATATTGTAGTCTTCATTGTTTTTGAAAGACATCTTATTTCTCCACAAGTGCTTTATACGAAACTGGAAACAACTCTTTAACAATCTCTGCTACTTGTTGTGCAACTACTCGTGTTTCATATTGCGTATGTTCATCAAGGCGAAGAACAAGCATATCACAGAAGGCCCCCAGTGTACCACTCCATATCCATGTCGTCATCATTGATTGAGGCAACACCATCCTAGCTTCTTCCGCACAAACTCCAAGGTCAAGCAAAGTGTTATAAGTTTCAAATGCTGCTTTGTTTACTTCATCTGGACGATAAATGCAATTGCCTTCGTCGTTTGTCAGAGTATCAATAATATCTAGGTTTATAGTTTCATCTTTACTGCTACCTTGCTTCACATTCTCAGCAGCTTTACGCCACGACTCAGGAGTATAGAATTCAACTTCCCCTTTTACATACCGCCGACTCACTTCATTCCAAGGCATGAACTTATGCTTTACAAGTTGGCGGGCAACAAATACAGGGGCCTTTACCCGAACACTAATAAAGCTGTGATTGAACGGAGAGTAATGTTTATGATTTGCTAGGTACTTAATAAGCTTTTCATCAGAGAGTTTCAGCCGTTGAAAACCCCCAATCTCGCCGCGGTAAAACCGACTGCTTGGATCAAGATAATCTACTTCTGGAAACTGATTAGGGTACTCCCAACTACTTTGCTTATCAAAAGAGCATCGTGCTGCATCCACTACAGAAAGGTCATCACCACAATGGTTAATATATTCTACTTTAATCTGTGACAACTTGCTTCTCCTTATTCAAATATTCTTCAACTTCTTTCCAACTAATGTCTGGAAAGTAGACGTACATCATACCGGACTTAGCTAGGTTTGTATAGTCTTCTTTAGACTTTATGATGTCTTGCCAGATAAGCTTTGGTCGATTAGTTGGAACATGTGCGTGAATCATAGCTTAAGTGACTCCTTATTACTAGCTAAATCTAGTCTGAGTTTCCAAATAGATGTAGAGATAGATTCTGCAACGTCAGTCCTAAAGCAATCCATCACACTGTACGAATTAAGGACTTTCTCTGTTTCAATGACCTTTGCTCTTTGCCACGCCTTGTGGGCTTGTTCTGGTGTTTTGAAAGTTCCTAAGCATTTTACTTTACCGTCCACCCTGCATTGTGCTTTAAACTTCCCATTATAAACCATATGCACACCTAACGGAAACTCACCACGTTTGTTATCTTTCAAAAATATGTTTAGAAACTTAGGTACGAAGCAACATGTCTCAGGCGAATAGATTTTATTTCCTTCCTTGAGAATATCTTTGTCTAAATCCAAACCCTCCCATGCCTGACTCTGAACCCAACTCTTAAACTTAGTAAGATATCTCCACTCATCACAGATGGTTACGCCTGAGTAAGTTGGGTTTTTAGACAGACCATACTCCGTATAACAACGCTGTAAAATACAAACCCACTTAGAGTATATTTTACAACGCCCCCTTACACCATTCGGCTCCCACCAACTCACAGGCTCAGTGGAGTCGTTTATACCAATACCATAAATTAACTTCTTTTTCATCGAAATTCTTCCGGGATGCATTGCTCTAGTTCAGGTCTAACATGGCTCTTCAGTTTTTGAACTTTGTTATCAGAACTACGTTTCACAGTGTACAGACGCTCACCTTCAAACAAAGTTTCATCAATATAGAATTCACCATCCTCACGAGATTCCAGATATTCTTTACTGCTTTGTGCGTAAGTGTAGCTGGTGGTAATCTTCTGAGCATTGTTGGAACACACTGTCTCCCAAGCAAGCTTAGTTTTGCAACCGTAAGCTTCCAACAGATGTTCAAGGTATGTATTCAGATATTTGATATCCATTACAGCATCCAATACTTCTAGAAGATCTTCATCAGAACAAGCATCCTCAAGTTCATTCACTTCCTCTAGAATAAGTTTGGATTGGGCTTTCACTTGCTTCCAAACTTCCCAGTGGTCACCCATTGCAGGTTGATTACCGATTGCATAGCCAAACTTAATACATTCTTTCTTTGACACCAAAACTCTCCTTAAATAATCTCTACTTTTTCAAATCGAATAATCTCAGCATCATATGAACCAAGTGTAATACCAAAATCACCTTTACGACAATATTCTTTCAATTCTTTAATCCGATCTTTAGCCAAACTTTCAGCCTGTTCCTTTGTAGGTGCTGAGAAATACTCTTCATAATTATGAAGAGTATTTATCCCAACCCTGTGTCGTGTACTGTGTTATACCCACTACTGCACGAATCATGTTTATTCTCCTTAATTCAAAGCTTCAAATACTGATTTCATAACTTCAATTGTATCATTAAAATTTTGAAGGGTTGCATCAAAATCTTCTTCATCCACATCTGCGTGAAGATCCATAAACAGTTCTTTCTCAAACTCAACGAAGCTTACAAGTTCTTCAGCTCGCTGTTTACTAATATTGATTACGCTCATTTTATCTCTCCTTAAGTATAAACTTCTTTCACTGTCTTGTTATTAAAATATCTACGGATACAATACCCTCGTCCTATAGACCATGCTGTGCAAAAGATAGTGCTAGAAATAGCAATACCAATTGATGATGTAAATAGTGACAAGCAAATCATTGTAATCAAGAAGCTGCCTATCATACCAATTAACGTAGAACATGCAACTTCTTTCATTGAATCTTTTCTACTTTGACTCATTCTTAGCCTTCTCCTGCACTAATACACGTTCTGCAAAGAATACCAGTTTTTCAGCATCATAAACAGAGTTATTACCCTTCTTTTTCTTACCATTACGATCAGCTGCCATACGCCAGATTGCTTTAAATAAATTCCCTTCAGCAAATGTCAAACCAAGAGATTCAATAATATCATTAGCTTCAGCATCGTAAGCTTCAGGAAGTGTTGTAGGATTATCTACGTGAACTTTGTAGTAGTTTACTGAGCCGCCTGTGTGTTCTGGATCAAGTGTACCTTTAATTTCTACAGAATGGACAACGCCTTCTAGACAAACACTTTTACTCACGCTCAACAACTCAAGTTCATGCTCTTCAAAATACTCTGTTGCAACGCTGTGTTCGCCACGGACAGCATAACCAAACGTGCTGCCATTTTCCACGATGTAGCCAATAAAACCTTCAGGAACTTGTGGCGTATCTTTTACTGCAATGACTTTATCACCTACTTTAAATTTCCTACTTTCCACTACCATCACTAAGTCTCTCCTTCAATGATTTTATTTGTTCAAGCATATCTTGTTGCTGTTGCTTAAGATTATAGATTTCTTTAGTTAAGCTGTCAACCGAATTCTCCAAGCGATTGACAGTGTTCTTTAGTTTATAGTCTTCCACTTACTTACCTCGTATCCTACACCGTCCTAGTTTCACTCCAATCATCATATCCACCTTTGATTGCTTTGTAAATCAAATTTGTGTCAACTCCAAAATCTTTTGCTAAAGCAACAACTCCATTTACAGAATCACGAGGTTTACTACTAGAGTAACGAAGTTTTATTGCCTCAACATCTTCTTTTGTAAGCTTACGCCGACTAGTAGAGACTACAGTCCTCGTTTTACTGGCCCTGTCTTTGTTGTTATCAGCCCAAGTTCCTGAAGAAAGGTGCTTAGGATTTATACACTGCGGGTTATCGCAAGAGTGCATTACACATAAATCCTTAATGCCTTCATAAGGAATGCCGTTATTCCAACAGTAGGAAAACCTGTGTGCGTAGACTGTTTTACGATTACCTAATCTTGGTTGAGAGTAGCCATCAGCATTACTTCTATATTTAAAGTTAATGCACTCATCGGTGTCCACGTTTGAATCTAACAGATCAATCAGCTTTAAGATACAACTAGGCACTTTTCCCATATTTATCCATAATAAAATCAAGTGAAACAAACGAAGGTAAACCAAATCCATCTTCAACTTCATGAAGCATAGTCAAGCCTCTGAAGTGGTTGTTGCCTTGGTGCCCCTTATAATCTTCATCGAACGGATAACAAGCACCATTGATGATACCAATCTGCATCTTACCGTCTAATGTAGGTCGAAGACACACGTCAAGCAATTGTTTATGGCCGACAACATAAGAACAACCTACAGTCTTAAGTTGCATAAGTGCATTACCACCATAGGGCTTGCCTGTAAATGGATTAGCCAAGTAATGAACATAGTTAATCCCATCAATCACAGCAGGTTTTAAGAAGGGGTAAACACTCCAACCATATTGCTCAAGATTAAGTTGTGCTGTGCCAAGAAATCCAGTGAACTCAGGATTGTCATTAGCGAAACGGTCAGCCCTGCTCTCATGATTACCGAGACAAAAGATCATCTCAGGATTATAAGCTTTCTTCTTTGCTTTACGCTGGTTCTCTTGTACTCGCCATATAGGTTCCATCATAAGACGCATACCTTCGTGACCAGCCTTCAAATCATCAACTACCCGACGCCCTTCAAAACTTTTCTTACCTTTATCGTAGGAACTCAGGCTTTCCATGTCAAAGTGGTCGCCAATATGTACAATAACATCAGGTTTTTTATGGGCGATATATTCACCAATTGCGCTCATATAACTTAGGTCATGGTTTGGCTTTACTTGTGTGTCCGCTACTACTAGATGTTTCTTACTCACTCTTCTTCCTCCGGCAAATCATCCATAACATCACCTAGATAATCTCGAAAATCTGCTAATAGATATGAAATTTCATTTAATTCTGGATATTTCCGAGTTTCATTAAATGCATCATTCACTTGTTGCCAAATATTATTAAAGTCTTCAAGTTTACTCACCAAGCCTCTCCTTCAATTTAACCACTAAAATATACAATTCCAAATTCATCTGCAACACCGTGTCTAGAATCTCTTGTTTCTCATATGCATTGTACTTGTGGAATTCATCAGAAATCACCTCATTGCGTAATTTCCAATATGTTAGTGGATCAACTTCAACTGTAATCTCACCAACATTAAAAGGTTTCTTCGGAAAAAGTTCTGTGATAGTTCCCATAACCACCTCTCAAGCTAAACACCAAGTTGTTGTGTCCAGATGTGAAACATCGTACTAAACTGAATAAATTCACACCAGAAAATCGCTGTCCAATAATCTTTCATTTGACATCACCATGAGTGAACCCATAAGGTTTAGTTAAATCATAGTCTGTAGTGGATTCTAGGTCTTTGAACAGCTCTCGTGCTCGCTTAATATCTTCAGGGAGAATCTCAATGAATGGTTTAATTGTGATTTCAGGCTTCATAGCCAATTCAAGCAATTTGTCCAGTTTTGCATCCATGATTGCAAGTTTTATACTAAGCTCTGTGAACAATACTTCTTTGGTGATTTTAGTCATTTCATCATCTCCTCAGTGATTTGTTGGCGTCTCAATTTAGCATTTCCTAGGGGAGTGATGCCTTTATTTAAGAGCCACTGTTTGTCTTGCTTATTCTTACATATTTCAATTACAGCTTTTTCAATCCTTGCTGTCTCGAATGTTATACCCTCCTTGTCCGCGTAACTGAGACAACTATTACAACCCTTACAAATCAATCTCAAGTCATCTTCAGTTACGTACAGCAGTCTTTCTACAAACCCTTGAATGTCCTCTGTTTTTCTCAGACTACCAGCAGGTATTTTATGATCAACCTGTCCCTGAGATAAGACAAAATCATTATGGCACAGTTCGCAGGTAAAGCCAAACACTGTTTTCTTTTTCCCGTTGGGATTAGGGTTATCAATTTGTCTTCGAACTCTCTTAATCAGGTTGTGCTTAATAGGATTATTTGACCAAGCTTTGCGGAGACAGCCTCTTAGGTACGTAAAGAAAGCCACAGAGTTCTTCCAAGGTGTTCCCTCACCCCAAGGTTCTTTGTTGTTCGACATACTCACCCCACTTCAATCTTTTGCAAGCATCTGTCATGCAGGAGGGTGTGATACCTAGTTCCTCTGCTATTTTGTACTTTTGAGTACCATTTAAGAGCAATTCCTTGGCTAATTCATAGGAATCTGAATCAAGCTTCGAATGAGAAAACACTTCAAATTCACCACCTAGCATGTCTTCTATGAACACTCTTGGAATACAAATAACAAGTTTAGCTGCCACCCTACTCAAATTCCCTGCATCCATACCAAACTTGTCTGTCAGACGCAATAAAGGAATACCAGACTCTACGTCATTTTTAAAGGTAATAAGCTGCTCTTCCGTTAACCTCCCGTTGTAGATGTACTCTTTCTTATCTAACTTCACAGTACGCCTAGGTTTGTCTTCAAGTCGCAAAGCTTGGTTTAAAGTCTCACCCCTTCGCAGTCGCCACACAAGAGTATTTGGTTTTATATTAAACTTGTCCCCAAGCTCTTTATAAGTGTAGATATCTCCCTCAAAAAGCAAGCTCCTTTTAGTATCTGCAACAACTCCCTGCTGACTTTGTATCTTAACGGTGTTAGGACCAATAAAGTCTAATCCTGCAATAGATATACATTGATTTTCACCAACGTTGTCTTCGTAAAACTTACTGAATTTAACAAGTCCATTTTCACTATCGCCCCACTCATCACAAATTCTAGCACCAGATTCTCTTATCTTTGTTAGTATATTATAATACGTGCCTTTTATTTTACTGCCCGACAGTCCGTGTTTATAAATCCCTCCAGCACCTCCACCGGGAGCCACATTCCAACCAATATAAAATAAAGGCCTCAGTTTATTTTCTACTTCCTTACAATAGCTTACGGAACTTATCAAAATAATCTGCTGAATTGCTGTCCCATCTTTCAATGCCTTAAGAAAAGCTTTGTTATAAACTTTACCAATCTTAGCCTTATTTTTGTGCTGGGAGAACCTATAATCTGGTTTTACACTAATACCTACATAACCTTGTGTAAAAATATCAGTCATTCCCTCTGTTCTAATCCAATACAAGTAGCATTTTATTTCTTCTGTCAAATTTCAATCCCCATCTTTTTCAATACCTCAGTCCCAACAACAAAATCATTTTCAAAACGATGCATACGGGCCATGTCCCACATCTCATTCATAACATACTGCCAGTCAATGAGAATTGTGTTTCCTCTCCAGCCTATAACTTCTTTTGGCTCAGGGTAGAGCTTTTGAAAAATTCCCTTCATTGCTACCAAAGCTTCTTTATCATTCTTAGCGTCTTTCAGCGCCTCATAAGCACTCTTTTGCCCCCAATAAACATCAGAGAAACAGTGTGCCTTGTAATTGTCGCTATCATCAAGACTACATATTTGGTAGTAAAGGTGCATCCTACCCTTACCCTTAACTTCGTTCTTATCATTTAAGTACAACCCGCCAAAACAATCACAATTTACAATACCATCTTGTGGACGATTCACATTGAAGAATTTGACTGCACAGGAATATGTATCTTTGTCTAAGGCAATGACAAACTTATTTGGTTGCTTGTAAGTTTCCATAACAACACGGTCATCTACCTCGTAATGAGTAACAACTTCAGCCTTAAACTTTCTTGTTAGGTAATCAGACACTTCGTCAAGGTAGAGAGGTTTTAATGTCTTATCACGTTGTTGTTTATAGCCAAGTAATGTGCTGCGTTCTACCCGGAAACTATCACCTTTACCAATGAAGTATTGAACGCTATCAGCCTTTGACGCTTCTACATTTCGTTCAACTGTAAGCTTGGCTGAATGTAGTACGTTCTCAATTGGCTCAGGAGTTTGCACATCAACGATATCAAACTCTTCAGGGAGAAAGGGTGAAGTCCGGCTTTTGTTAATATCAGCAAGCCATCCGCCCGAATGTTTACGATCTCTTCCCCAGAACTGCGTCCTCGTGTCAAATTCTTTAGTGGTTCCTGTTGTTTTGTGAGTTACAACAATAGATCGTTTCTCACCAACACTTGCGACTGCATATTTGACAGAATCTAAGTCATAAACTCCAATCACTTTTATCCCCTAAACAAAGAGGGCTTTCGCCCTCAATATTAATCTTTATTATTTAAGAATAAGTTTCATAAGCAACTTTAACTTTATGGAACTCTTCAGACTTCTCTTCAAAGATATTCTTAACATACATTGCAGCAGCAGCTTTCAAAGTTTTAACATCCAACTCAGCTTCTTTACCATTATCTTGCAGAGCCTTGACACTCAGTCGGGTATTTTCAGCTTCAGACAGTAGACGTACCATGTTAGTGAAAAATTCTTGTTCGTTCATATTTACTTCCCCTTAATTGAAAAATGTAATTCGTTGGATTGCTTGAGTGTAAATACTTACAGCTTCAAGATCACGTTGCTCGATTGCTGCATTAAGAGCTTCATAGAGTTTCGTAAGGGTTTCAGTATTCATGTTTTACTTCTCCTAAAATTAATTTGTTTAAATGGTTGCACATCCTTGTGCAGAATTCCTTAGATCAGAAAGGAAGCGAATCATCCTCTTCTTCTGGTTCAGGTTGTGGAGCTAGTTGAGTTTTAGTTGGTTTAACTTCATCCACTTGTTCACCAGCGAAGCCTGTACCCTTAGCTTCAACTTTCTTCACTACATAAGTGCCAAGTACATCATCAACGACATTGCCGTCACCCCCTTTGCTTTCATATGGAACATGTTCAACAACTTGAACAGTGTCCAGAGTTACAGTCAGCTGACCTTCAGGGTTACGGTAGCCGAACAGTTTCAGAGTGCAGACAGAACCATTACCGATATCCTGAGTAAAAGGTTGACCTTCTTTGTCAATCACATTGACAGTCATAGGATTGCCTTTCTTACTAAACTCAGGCTTAGCCAGACCAAAACCATACATACCTTCTACAACATCGTAGTTAGTTTTACCTTCTTCAACATCTTTAGACAAAGGATACTTAATCCGACGTGGTGGCTTGGTAGTCTTGTCCTTACCCACAAGTGCAAAGCCTTTGTTCAACATTACTTCATCCAGCAATTTGTCCTTAGTTGCCTCATCCACAAATGCTGTCAGGCTAAACTCTTTGTCAGTAGACTGGTATTTTGTTTTTGGTTGGTGTACAGCAGCATAGAATACAGGAGCATTCAGTACATAAACGTTAAAAGTTTCCAGAGTACCGGACTTAGGAAGTTGCTTTACAATTACAGAAGTGCTTACTTGCGTAGTCATTTAATTTTCTCTATTTGGTGTGTATTTATTTAAGTTCACAATATTGTGAGGTATTATCTACGTTTCCGTAAATTCTTTACATAAACCCTAAGGCAATATAGCCAAACCCCAGAGCTAGGATTGGAGAGAGCAAGTATACAACAATCTGACTCTTCCATGCATCTTTATCTTCAGTTTTATTTGTATTCAATCCACGAGTACCAAGAATTAAGCCAGTGATACAAGTGAAGCCATAAGCGTGTGCTACACCAATCGACTTAACACCAAGTGGAACTAGGAACCAGCCCCACAAGATTGATAGTGCCCATGCCCAGTACACTGCTAGAAGGCCAATTGCTACAATTGCCAGTACAACGATAGCGATAATAGCAAGAATCTTTAATGCTGTATTCATTCACTTCCCCCTTAAATTAGTGCTTAGTCGGCTCTTTAGCTTTCTTAGCAACTTTAATTTCTGTCACGTTTCCAGCGTCTTCATTCTCAAAAGGACTTTCACCGCCCAAGAAATCCATTCCGCTAACATAACTCTTCAA
>NZ_JAKFCQ010000105.1:0-22163 GCF_036676585.1 Robertmurraya sp. | reverse complement strand
TGAAGGATCGTAGGAATGAGCAGTTTTAGGAGGCTTGTGGGGTGGACAAGTTGACGGTCAACCTAGACTCTCCAGCTTACGAACCGTCTTTTTAACGATGACATCTTCCTGACGTCTTTCAAAGTAGTCTGCTCCGGCAGCCTTTGCTTGTTATTCTGCTATTGGGCAGTTATCCGCAACATTATCATCAATTAGTCCGTCTATTAATGTTCGGCAAGATTCAAAAAATGAGGATATCTATGCTTTAGTAAGTAGGAATTAAAAAGGAGGTGGATGAAGTGAAGAAAAAAAGGTTCCTTATCCTGTTACTATTAGTATTGGGAGTGGGTTACTTTGGAATAAACTTCTTTCAATTAACCCTTACAGATCAAATTTATGTTGGTCAAATGGGAATGTTAAACCCTGATCTAGTTGTAGGTAGGGATGATCGATTCCCTAAAAGTAGTCCTCCCACCCTCGATGCTCAATTGTTATTTTCCGTATGGAATCGTATGGGGAATACAAGTAGTGTCTCGCAAAGATTAGTAGTGACGGATTTCAACGGCAACATCGCATTAGATTGTGATGTAACTCCTAGCGGATATTCTACTGTTGTGAGTTTGCATCCCATCCAACAAAAGGTAGGAAAGTATCGACTTACTTGGTACGTTAGCGGTAAAACTATCGCAGAGAAAGAAATCATAATAGAGTGAGTTAAATCAATGTTATTGAACTAACAGGGATCTTTACTTCGATATGCGCTACTTCGGCAGTTCTTTTGTCAGCTATTGGGAGTATAGTTTAAATAACAATTAATAGTATAGAGGTGTCAAATGGAAGGAGATAAGTGGATTCCTTTAGTAAATATAAAAGACGAAGAAAAAATTTGGGCAGGTACAAAAGTTAAAGTATACAATGTCGGTTTAAATGTTATGGAGAGAAAAGATGATTACTATGTCTATTTAGTTTCGTATATCTTTGGAAATGGTGACTACTTACAACTAACTAACCTGTCACAAGGAGAAGCAGGTAATATTGTTTATGTAATAAAAAAGGATACACCAAACCATTACGCATTAGGCAAAACTTTAAAATATATGATTGGGTTAGAGAATACCTTTGTACTTTTCGAGTAGCAAAATTAGAATATCATTTGTATAACGAAAAGTGCTTTTGAAACAAATCTTTATTCAGCTAAACGGAGATCAATGGCTGAACAAGTTGACCACTATAACAAAACATAGAGAAATTAAATGATCTGGCAACGGAGCTACCAAGGCAGAACGACGTGAAGTGAAGCAAATGCTGAATGACAGCCAAAACTGTATTTAGGCAGATAATAGCTGTTCAAATAGGGAAGAAACGAGTCATTGACCTGCTCATCAAAGTGCCTACACCCATTACGTTTTTGCTTGATTATATTCTTACAAAGCGGTGACATCTTCACGTCATCTGTTTTTTTTTATTTTGGCTCTTTCATGTTCAGTGTTAATTTTTTTATTCTAACGGAGATCAATAGTGGAGGAGCGACATAGCCAGATCCTCCGTTTGTTTTTACGATGGTAACGGGCAGGATACTTCAACAACTGCTTAGGTTTTGAGGTTTATTAAATACTATAAATACTGATAGAAAGCGTTTAATTTTACAAGTAAAGGAATTTTAAAATCGTTGTCGTATCTTTACCTTTAGACAGAAAAAGTAGAGAGGTAGTTTATATGAAAAAAGTCATCTTGTCCTTAATCGCATCATCGATGTTAATGTGTAATTCTGGGCAAGCAGCATCTACCGTTAAAAACGTTGGAGTAAAGGTAAATGGAGAATTAGTGAAGTTCGATGCTCAACCTTACTATGACACAAAGGCAAATCGTGTCTTGGTTCCGATCCGGTTTATTAGTGTTTATTAGTGAGAAATTAAATGCAACAGTCAATTGGGACGCTGAAAAGAAACAAGCGACAATTCAACAAGATTATACAACGACGATTCAAATAACCCTCGGATCCGATATTGTTAAGGTGAACGGGATCCAAACCAAAATTGATACGAAAGCGTTCCAAAGCAATAATCGTATATACGTTCCTTTGAGATTTGTTAGTGAAAGAATGTACGCCACAGTTGAGTGGGATAATAAAACAAACTTAGTAACGATTACTCGACCAATCGGAAAAACGAATTCTCAGATTTTAAGTGCTCGATATAATAAAATGGGAGAACCGTTCCTACAGACCGTAAAATTAGTGAACGGTAAACTCGAAGGAGCATTAACTCCGCTTCCTAAAGGGTATTATTGGGGCGCTACCTACCGATACAAGGATGCAAACGGAAAAGTAATCAGCGTATACCTTAATGAGGTCTATAAGGTCGGACAGAAATTCTCCCTTCCTGTAGGTACCATCGGTTCACTGTCAGCTACCGTATTTAAAGACGGTACGGGTTATGGTGGGTTTCATTATCTAGTCCCTTCAATGGAATTTACAAGAGAGGGCGAGTAAGGTCATCAATATGAAATATAAATTAATTTAATTTTCCACGTTAGGATAAGTTATTCCGTTACCGGGGATCTATTGTTGAGGAACAGTGTGCCATCACTGTTCTTTTTTTATTGAGCTAATGGGAGAATAGTTAAATAGGTTTGAAGATGTAAATAGACTAAATACTGTCATATTTTTTCATCGTTCATTTTATTTATTAATAGGTTTTGAAAATCAACTTTTGCTGATTTCTTTTGTTGAAAAAATTCATAAGCTGTAAAGAAAGATTAATTATTCAACAAAGGAGCGATGGCGATGCCTCTTTGGATTAGAAATGGTACCCCTAATATCATAAATGTTGCGGTCGGCTACCCTAATGAAGGCTGTTTTCCTCGTTTTGGAAAGAGAGGTTGGTACGTTATTCAGCCTGGTAGGTACGCGACGGTTTTTGGAGGACGTGCCAATACAGCTCTTTACGTATACGCCTTTGACCGTTTCGGAAACGAGTGGGGAGGTCCGTTCTTCACCGACGTCCCTGATGAGGCTTTTGATATGTGCTGGATAGCGAACTGCACCCCCTGTAAAAGGGTAGGATTTTTTGAAACCCGTAACGCTAGTGGCGGCAGACAAATCATATTGACACTGAATAGTAGCCTAAGAAAATCTAAATCAAGTAACAATCAGATAGTACTCCCTACAAAACGACTTAAATCTCGAAAATATCCACAGAATATTATCAATAAAACGAATAAACAAGGTAAACTTAAATCAGCTAATAAACAGATGATATTTTCTAGGAGACGGAAAAAGAAAATTAAAGAGAAATATTAGAAAAAGGTAATTTATTTCTCTTAGTCATCTTAATTAGCGATAAAAATTAGTATTAATTATGAACAAGTTATTGTGCTAACGAGGATCAATATCGTAAGAAAGGCTGCCGACGGCAGCCTCTTTTCTTTTTATTGAGTAACGTGGCAGTACAATAATAGGAACGTATATAATTCCTATGGATAACTGGTATGAAACAAAAAAAGAGCATAATATCTAAATAAAGAACTTGGTCATCCATACAATATAGTATGCAGCGTATATAAATATTAATTGTGCAAGTAAAGTACCAATTAATCTTGAAAAGACAAGAAATACAACTATTTTAGTCATTTTCGTTTGATTCTCTGTTCCTTTCATTACACGATCGGTCAATATGGCAATCTGGGGGTCTACAAAAAGAACGAGAATAATCGTAGCAAACCAATTGATTAATCCAGATGACATTAGAGCTGTTGTGCTATATTCAGTAAGCAAAGAAGCATATTGAGCAGCTAATACCCCAACTGTATAGATGGCAATCGCTAAGATATTAAGTACGAATAGACGTTTTGGAATCCCCCCGATTCTCAATCGGGAAAGCATTCGCCATTTCGGGAAACGGAAATGTTTAGTTGCAAGATGAAGATGATGAATGTTCAAATCCTTCTTACCATTAGTGGCACAGACCCTCCTGCTACCCCTAAATGGACAACCGCTCTAGAAAAGATAGAAATGAATGTAGGGATTAGAATGGCACCCATGATCGTTCCTAAAGATGCAGAACCAAGGATAATACGAAATTGGTTCTCAAATAGGGATAAATCCCCTGTCTTTGTTGCAGTATCCACAAGACTAGCTGTTAGCGGTGCTTGAACCATGTTAGCTGTCCTAGACAAGATGACGATGATATTAAAGAGAGACAACGAAACCGCTAATTGTGATGTTCGAGTCCCTGCTAATCTTACTGAATATGACAATGTTTCTATTGCGTGTATTAAGAATGTGAAAACAGATATCATCAATACTTTATCAAGCAAGTAAATCCCTCTTTTTTATCGACTAGGAATGTATCGTCCTGGTATTTATTACCACATTATAACACACATCATAGGGTACAAAAGGAATCGTGTTATTCCGCTAAAGGGATTCCATAATTTAATAAAAAAGCAAAACAGACAAATGGCTGGAGAAGAATCGTAGATGCTAGAGAATAACAGCTTTTCTTATAAGAAATATTACTTTTTGCAGTGGGAGGACTTAGAAGATGCACTCTATGAAACCTTACGAGAGAAGCATCATATCAACCCGTCCCGCCCTGGCGATACGTCGTTGGAGACGAGCAACCGATGACGAAGCCAAGCTCCTTGAAGTTCCGAATGGCGAACCACTTTTCTTTATGGAAACCGAAATTAAGGATGATCAGGACATACCTGTTCATATTGGTAGACAATATATCTTTTAGGAAGGCTATCGTTTTGTCTTTCCATAATGAAAATGACGTTTTTTCAAAGACGGAAAAACTAGCAGCATACAGTAGATACTCTAGGTTTATACCTTTAGATAAAACTCATCTTCAGAAACAATGTAGGTATATGGGAAGGATAATGTCCGAATCTGACAGCAGCGGGGATCTAGTTGCTGTTAGTAGCAAAACTGATCTCGACAAAACTATAATGATGGACTAAAAAGGGAGCGAGTGATGCTCTTTTTTTATTGAGTGTAGAATTTTTGATCGAAAATCCACGAACTTTCTACACCAGTCTTGCATAGGCTACTACATCATGAATCCAACAGGGGAGGGAGCTGGACATGTATCATTATTATTATTCAAACATGAGGAGTCTAGGTGTTGTCGCACATGCTAGAGGGGATGTAAATGGTGACAAAATACCTGATTTTGTATATCTCACAGGAAATAAAATCTCCGAAGGTGGGCTAGTTGAACAGATTACCCTTGGGATCCAGAATGGTGCCACAGGAGCCCAAGGGACGATACCCCTAAAAGACAACGTAGGGTATAACCCCACATTGTTTTTGGGTGATTTTACAGGGAATGGCGTTGACGATATCTTTGTTCAAATTCAGTCAGGGGGCAGCGGTGCAACAACCTACGATTATATCTATTCTTACGTTCAAGACCATCCGCGGTTGCTATTCGACTCAGATGTCTTTAACCAGCAGTATCAATATAGCGTGACGTATAAGGATAATTACAAAGTTGAAGTCGTCAGCAAAAAGAATCAGACCAAGTATTTGATCGACCTAACCCTCAAGGGTCCTGAGTACTTAAATGAAATATACGATCGAAACGGGAAATTAAAGCAGCCGATTAGTGGATGGGTAGACCCCATCAGCGGCCTCTATCCCATAGATTACAATTCGGATGGTGTATACGACCTGTTGGCGTATCAACAGATTGCTGGGAGATACCATGCAGATTCATTAGGCTATGTGGTGACGCAATTAAAGTGGAACGGGCATCAGTTTGCACTGGCCAATCAGCAAGTGGCGATCTTTGGGTCGTTGCAAAGGTAATAGGGGCGATTCACCCTAGGGAGTGGCAACGTAGGGGGACCGCCCATTGGAAACGGGCAGTTTCTGGTCGGAATCGGGGAGAGCATGGGGATTTCTCCCCACTTTTTTGTTTAATATTGCGAGCACGATCGTTCAATTGAATCTTGAGTGGTAGTTTAGTCCTCATACATTAAAAGCCTATTATCTGCAATTAAACGTTCTTATTCGTGAAATCACTGATCGAGAACTAGATGAGGTATCCTTACCGGTGTTGAAAGAATATCTGGTTAAACAGTCGGAGCGTTTGAAACCAAGTAGTCTCGGACATCGAATTCGATTCATCCGGTCCCTTTTTCGGTATGCGTTTGAAGAAGGATATGTACCACGGAATCCAGCCCTCAAACTAAAAGAACCAAAGGCAGATAAGAGAATCCCTAAGTTTCTAATTGAGGAAGATGTCATTCATCTCAAAATATCTTGTCAGTCTCTTCGAGATCATGCTCTTTTACACTTCCTGTATTCCACAGGTTGTCGAGTTGGAGAAGTATATTGACTTAATAGAGAGGACATCAATTGGGGAAATGGATCGGCAATTGTGGATGGAAAGGGTTCAAAGCAAAGAGAGGTCTACTTTACGAAGGAATGCAAAGTATGGCTGAAAAAATATATCGATAGTCGGGTAGATAACTGTGAGGCTCTTTTTGTAACAGAGCGGAAGCCAATTCGTCGGATGTCCATCCCTACCATCCGATACGCAGTAAAGTTGATCGCAGCTCATAGCAAGGTTCCTGTTAATGTCTATCCTCACCGCTTCCGACACACTTACGCTTGTCAGCTATTGGATAATGGAGCTCCATTAGATTTTATTCAGGGAATGCTTGGGCATGAGAAAGCCTCCACAACACAAATTTATGCCCAGTTTACGAGGGGAACGCCGAAGAGAACTATATAAAAGATATTTCTAGGAACCAGATGGCTCCTTTTTGCGCTAAAGGGAGAATAATTACAGTAATTGGATGTAACTTTAATTATCTAAAAAGAGTATGATTAGCAAAGCATGTAAGTTAAATGAGTTAAGAAGGTGCAATAGTGATGGACACGAAAACAATATGGATTTATACTTTCTTTCTCGCATTGACCAACTTCGTTATTTGTATTTTTATTGGTTTATCAGACTTTATAGTAAATAAAGATATTATTATTTTGTTTCTTGGATTAGCGTGTTTATTTATCGGTATATCAGACCTTTCCTCCTTGTACGACTTCTATATAACGCTAAAAAAAGAGAATGAAGTAAAGTGGTTGGTAATATCCGAAATCATATCTGAGGTTTTTCATACTAGCCGATTATTACGTGGACTAGGTGAAGTTGTATTTGCTAGCCTTTCTATTCCCTTTGATCGCCTTTCTTCTTATTACAAGTGTTGCTTATTACATCGGCTCTCAGTATGGGTACCAGTGGGAAGCTGTTCTCGGAGTATCTATTTTTATTTCGGGTTTTCAAGCGTTTTACTTAGTTTATTACTTGTTTTTTAGCTTGCGATCGGAAAGAAAAAAACTCCATTTATGGCTGCATAATCCCATGACAGGTTCCTCGCTATTATCATCAAAGGTGGTTGCCGGACTTATTTCCATGTTAATCACGCAGGCGATCATTGGAATCACCTTACTTCTAGCATTACATTTATCAGCCAACATCCTCAAACCAGTGCCTTGGTCAACCATTATAGACTTCGGACTTTTTAGTGCAGTTCAGCTTTTCGTAGTTTCCATTAGCTTTGCTAGTTGGTTTTTGTTTTACTGGGGGGTCTATATGATCATCGCTAGCAAACTGGGCAGATTTTTAAGTATTCTATCCACCTTCATCATTGTAATTGCAACAAGAACGTTATATAACTGGCTTTTAGAGTCTCCAATATATGAGCGGCTTACGATGTGGGGTGAATTTCAAGCTACGGGCATGATTGAAGCCATGAATTTTATTCAAAGTTTGGAATATAGCCCAGAAATGATGATTGATACCGAGCCATTCAGTCTCTATTTGGGTGCCTATGTCATGGAAGGAGCAATGGTTCTTTTACTTTTCTTCGCTGCTTGTTGGATACTGGACCGAAAAGTTGAGGTGTAAAGAAATGACAGAATTTCATTCATCACACCCCATTTATCTTCAACTGGCAGATCGAATTAACGGGCAGATCCTGCGCGGTGAAATGAAGCCTGGTGACAAACTTCCATCCGTGCGAGAGAGGGCTATTCAGGTTAGAGTAAATCCTAACATGGTACAACGAACCTATCGAGAGTTGGAAGGGATGGGAACGGTGGAGACGAGACGAGGGCAAGGCACGTTTGTCACCGAAAGATATAGGCATATTAAACCAGATGAGAGAACGGTTTAAGCAGGAGAAAATCTCACAATTTTTCCAAGGCATGCATGCCATGGGGTTCTTTAACCAAGAAATCGAAATGGGACTCCCAATATTTTTGCATCACAGTAAAGGGGATGCCAATCAATGATCAAGCTTAATCAAGTAACCAAGAAATTTATGACCAAAGTTGTTCTCGATGACGTTAATCTAGAACTGACGAAGGGGAAAATCGTTGGGCTCGTTGGAGAAAACGGTAGTGGAAAATCAACGACATTAAAATTAATAGCGGGTCTCATTCAACCATCTAAAGGGAGTGTTACCGTAAACGGGGTTAGAGTCGATCGCCGTATCGCTAAGCAAGTTTCGTATTTATCGGAGTCGGATGAATATTACGGGTTTTACAATGTCGATCAAACGATTGATTTTTATGCATCACAGTTCCCGGATTTAAATAGAGAGAAAGCGGAAGAAATCCGGACATTCATGAAATTGGACCCGAACGCTAAGCTAAAAAACCTTTCCAAAGGAAACCGCGGACGGTTAAAAATGGTTCTTACCCTTGCACGGGAAGTTCCTGTCATTTTAATGGATGAACCTCTCTCCGGTCTTGATCCGATGGTTCGCGATTCCATTGTAAAGGGATTAATTGAATTCGTTGATCTTGAGAATCAAATCGTGCTGATCACGACTCATGAAATCAATGAAATTGAAACGATTCTTGATGAAGTGATTGCGATCAAAGATGGACATATTATTGGACATCATAACGTGGAATTGCTGCGCAGCGAACAAAACATGGGGATCGTTGAATGGATGACAAAAATCTATCAATAATCCCCCACTGAATTGATTGCTTCGAGGAAGTTTATAAGCATGATCCTGAAGATACAGAGAATATGAATGAGATGTTACGTGCCTATTACCCAAATGCATTTAGCTAAAAAAATTTTAATTCAACCCGCTAATGAAAATGCCTTAATGGGATTTTAGTTTTTAATAAACGCTTAAATGAGTAGGTTATTGAGCTAACGGAGATCGATAGCAGGGGGACGAATAGGCTTCCGCCCCATGCTTCGTTGCGGCGGTAACGGGAGTTTAGTCTAACATCAAGCAAGGTGAACCGTAACATAAATAGGGGCTTTTTTAAAATAAGAATAAAAATGAAAAGGAGCATGTTTAGCTTAAAATAATACAGGTTCCTTTTTAATTTAATCAGTTTACCACTTTCTAAGAACCCTATTCCATTAGTTGCTGTCGGTCACTTGCTTCATTCTTCTTTATAAAAGCGCTCTCCGGTTTCCGTGTTGAAATAAACGACTAATCTTTTATTTGTGGTTGGATCAATGGATACCTCATTAGTTCGGACGTAGCCTTTAGGTACTTGTTGCCCATGTTTTGCTTTGAAGCGGCGATCCCAAATGAGCCAGGATCCGAAGATTAAAATAAGCAGAATAAAGAGTTGGATACCATAAAATCCTAATATCCATTTCATCAGTTATTCCTTTTCCGCAATAACAGCTGTTCCATATGCGACAATTTCACTCATATTCTGGCCGATTTCACCAGAGTCAAAGCGCATCATAATGATAGCGTTCGCACCCATTGTCGCTGCGTTTTTCACCATACGGTCGATTGCTTGTTTTCTGGCATCTTCAAGCATTTCTGTATACTGACTTATTTCTCCGCCTACCAGCCCCTTTAGAGAAGCCATGATATCTTTACCAATTCCTCTTGCCCTTACAGTTAAACCAAATACTGGACCTAACACTTCTGTAATTTTATGATTAGCAATATTCTCCGTTGTTACGATGATCATATAGATCCGCTCCTTAACAAAAATGATTACTACATATTTATTCTACTTTGATTTGGATATAAGTACCATTAATTTTATAGCAACAGCAAAGCATCTAGAAAAATACATAGGAATAAACCCTGGAAAGAGAAGTTTGATTAAATTTTTAGCTATTCTGAATGTAATCTGAAGGGCTTTTCACATGAATGATATTTGGATTATTTATTGAACTATCAGGATTCTATAGTATAGTAATGTTGTTTTGTAGAGGAAATAAGTTCATAATTGGATAATTATGCTAATATTAAAGCAGGGGGAATCAAATGAGTAACAAACAAAAGATGATTTTTAGAGGTTCTATAACTATAAACTTATTTCTAATTTTAATAGTTATTTGGGGATATGTAAAAATTGACTTTGCAATTGAGCAACTATTTTTCACAGAAGTACAAGAAAATTTGGTTGAACTGGAAGGGTTAATTGCACACCAAAAGGCTAACAACTGGTCAGAACCTAATTTGGTGACAACTGAATTAGGAGACATTTTGGATGGTCTTTATCTTGGAATAAGCAATGGAAAATATTTAGGGTGGATTTCCAATGATGATAAAGAAATACTTGAGGAACTGTCTTCTAAACTAAGACAATATCCACACGATGGATTATATAATTTCGCTACATTAACTCAAGCGGATATAAATAATTTTGAAGAATTACAGATAAAACTTCGAGAAGTTGGCTTAGGTTTAAATGTAACAATAAGCAATGATTGGAATTCATTTATGGAGAAATCCAAAGCATTAGAAGAAAAAATTAAAGTTCCACTTAATTGAAATAAAGCAAACGTCTTGTTTAATTAACGGGAATCGAGAGCTTCACTAGGGTGACTCGATTCCCTTTTTGTTTTGCTCAACTAAAGGGCAGCATAGCTTAATAAAACGATGAATCGAACAAGGAGCAGTGTCTGTGGAACTGCTCCTTGTTTTATTGATACTTGAAGGTATTAGTTATACAATCCTCTCTAATAAATCCCCTACTTGTTCTGCCATAACACGAGGTGGATAAGGCATTCCATTCTTTAACCACCATTCCACTATCCCTACGTAAGCATTTGCAACAAATTGAACAATGACATCTTCATTATGTCCAGAATTTTTTCCTTTTGTTAGATCCACATCTTTCTTAAACTCTTTGATATTAAACTCAAGGAACCGACTACGAAAATATGAGGCTCCTTCACTCGCTAACATCGTCGAAAAGAATAAATAATTACTCTCAAAGTATTCCATACAGTGCACAGTCGCTTCTATAAAATCCATTTCAATTGCTGACTCGCAAAAATTACTCATATTGTTTATATGTTCTCCTATGATCTTATCTAATAGATCAAATTTATCTGTGTAATGAAGATAGATGGTTCCTCGGTTAACATTTGCCCTGTCAGAAATATCCTGAATGGTAATGTTATCAAAACTTTTTTCAGACATTAGTTCAATAAAAGCCTTTTTAATGGCTTCTTGACTTTTGGCTATTCTTCTATCTACTTTCGGCATTGTTAGGTCACCAGACTTTCCTAAGATAATCAACAATTTTTATAGATATGTTCAATAATCAACGAATTGCGTTGATTTAACCATTGAAAGCGATCTGTTTCTTATTATAATTATTAACAGATGTTGATTAATCGTTCAATGTTCATATTTTAAAACGCAACTGGCTAAAGAAAATCGATTAATGTGCATCAAAATTTTTCAGTTCTAATGAAGAAAGGATAGTGTTGTCTCTTATGTGCGATCAACATAAAAATGTGACTGCCACCCGTGTTCTCAGTGTCTCAAGTGCAAAAGCACCATTTGAAAAGACCACGATTGAGCAGAGAGAATTAAAACCACATGACATCCTCATCGATATTAAGTATAGCGGTATTTGCCACTCCGACATTCACAGTGCCTACGATGAATGGGGAGGCGGGATCTTCCCAATGGTTCCCGGTCACGAAATTGCCGGAGTCGTAGCAGCCGTAGGGTCAGAAGTGAGAAAATTTTCTGTGGGTGATCGTGTTGGTGTCGGTTGCATGGTTGACTCCTGCGGAGAATGCGAATATTGCCTCAGTGGTGAGGAACAATTTTGTACGAAAGGCTTTATCGCTACTTATAATTCATTAGACTACGATGGGAATCCAACCTACGGTGGATATTGCCAAAAAATTGTTGTAACCGAACGATTTGTTGTCCGAATTCCAGACGCGCTGGATTTGGATGTGGCAGCCCCACTATTGTGTGCAGGTATCACCACATACTCTCCTTTAAATCACTGGAACGCCGCACCGGGCAAGAAGGTTGCCATTGTGGGGATGGGAGGTCTTGGTCACCTAGCTATTCAATTTGCACATGCAATGGGTGCTGAAGTAACTGTATTGAGTCGATCAATAAATAAGAAAGATGAAGCTCTTGGTTTTGGAGCAGATCATTACTTTGCAACCAGTGACCCTGCTACATTCACCGATTTGGCTGGTCGTTTTGATCTCATCTTAAACACGGTGTCTGCAAATCTCGACGTTAATGCGTATTTATCACTGCTTCGTGTTGATGGAACACTTGTCAATGTGGGGGCACCAGCCGAACCAAATCAATACCATGTGTTTTCCTTAATCATGAAACGTCGCAGCCTTGCCGGTTCCCTCATTGGTGGAATTCAGGAAACACAGGAAATGCTTGATTTTGCGGCTCAACACGGCATTGCCCCTAAAATTGAGGTGATCCGTGCTGACCAAGTGGACGAAGCGTATGATCGTGTTCTCCGTAGCGATGTGCGTTATCGATTCGTTATTGACATATCTACCTTGTAGCTTGATTGACAGCTTTATATTATCTTAAATGATGAAAGATGGGTTAGCTTGTTTAATTGCTTGACCCATCTTTTGTTTCTAGGAATTGTATTTTAGGAGTCTTCGATTAAATTCGTCTTAGACACAAACAATTTTTATAGAAATGGAGGAGTTCAAGATGTTGTCACAGGCTAAAAAAGTTGCACTTGTAACTGGCGGCAATCGAGGAATTGGATATGAGCTGGTCAAACAATTGGCTTTGAATGGTTTTAAGGTCATTTTGGCTAGTCGAGATTCAAAAAAGGGTCAAGAAGCTACCAAAAAGCTGAAGGAGTCAGATTTGGACGTTACGTTCGTGGGGATGGATGTGGATGATCAAGGAAGCATCCGTCAGGCAGCGATTACAGTGGATGAGCGGTTCGGAAGATTAGATGTTTTGATTAATAATGCTGGTGTGATTTTTGATGCAAATGGAAAGCTGTTAAATATGGACTCATCCATTCTAGAAAAAACGATGGCTACGAATTTCTTCGGCGCTTACCATGTGATCCGTTCCTTTATTCCCCTCATGGAAAAACAAGGCTATGGGAGAATTATTAATGTTTCCTCAGAATATGGGGCGATGAGCGAAATGTCCTATCAAGGAGTAGGCGCCTATAAGTTGTCTAAACTTGCCCTAAATGGATTGACACGATTGGTAGCTGCAGAAATGAATGGTGATATCAAAATAAATGCGGTCGATCCGGGATGGGTAAGTACAGATATGGGGGGACCATCTGCTCTAAGAACTCCAAAGCAAGCAGCTGAATCTATCCTATGGTTAGCGATGATCGGACCTGAAGGACCAAATGGCGGGTTCTTCAGAGACGGAAAACGAATTGATTGGTAACATTATTGTGGTATCTTGATCGCGGAACATGTATAAATCCTAAACCATTGTTGTGTATCAGCGCAGATCATTACTTTGCGACCAATGATCCCACCACATTCACATTGGTTAAACACAGTGTATGCCAATCTTGTTCTTTTCCCTCCGAAGCAAGTTGACACAGCCTTACTATTAGGTTCAACAAATGGAATATCTGCAAAAGGAAGGGAGAGAGGATTTGCATTAATCTACTCATTTGATCCAAAGGCTGATTTATTCTTATTGGACGTAGTATTAGTGGGATTTTTATCGTTAATTTTGGGTTGGGTATCTATTTCACTAATGACTCACTGTTACACCAGTTCAAAAAACGATATTATTTGAAACCGTTACTAAGCTAACGGAAATCTATTGTGGAGGAGTGGCTGATGGCTGCTCCTCTTCTTATTACTGAATGGGCAGGAAAGTTCAATATAGTTAGAGAAAAAAATGTAATAATAACTTAGGAATGGGAATGAGGTGTTTAGTTGCAGTGGAGTAAGTTGAAATCTAAACTTGAAAGTTTTTTATGTGATAAATTAAAAGGACGTATCCAAATACATGCAACGGTATATCGCAAATTCCACGGTAGTCCAAGTAGAGTATGGATAACATTTGACAAAAAAGAAATATTAAGTGCTTCTGATGTTACGTATGCAGTTGAACATGAGAAATTATATCAACAGATAAGGAAAGAGAAAATGTTAAAAGGAATTCCTTATAACCCAGATTTGCATGTAATGTTCAATTCACAGGAACGACAAGAGTTGATAAAAGCATCAGATGACGCTGAAGGAATCATGATAAAACAAAACATTTTTGAAAGCTATCATTTATATGAACCCTTCATGAATTATAATTCTGTATCTATCGAGGAAGCATTAAAATCCGAAAATATAATTATTCAGGCTTTCTCAATGTTCGATAGAAGGTTAGGTAAAAGAAGATTGAAGGATTTAAATTTTTCTCAGGACACACATCCATTGATTATCGAGTTTTATAAGATAAGATGTGATGTCGAAGGATTAAAAGATGAATAGCTAATTTATCCGTTTATTAAACGGGGATCGATGGTTAGACAAACTGGACTTCCGGAAGTCTAGTTTTTTGTTCCGCTAAAGGGCAGGATTGCTCAACAATGGATAGGGCAGTTCATTGTTGCTTCGCCCGCTACGAAGGGGAATTGAATTTTTTTATAACGACTAAAATTCTCTGTAGGGCTTCGATTTGCTCTTGTGTTTGGACAAGTTCGCCAAGAGTAATATAGGGTTCATCCGCTTTGTTATCGTGCAAGATAAGTAAACGTACGTTTCCGTTTTTTGGATACTTATTATCCTCTTCAAATGATGCGATGACCCCATGGCTCAGGCCAGCTGTTTCCTCTAACGATTTTTGAGTGTAGCCCAATTCTTCTCTTCGTTTACGTAATCTCGTTCCGACTGTTTCCTTCAAACCTTATCACCTCTTCTATCTTGTATAAACTTTTGTCTTAAATTAACCACTTACCAGAATGTGCAATTGACTGGTGTTTTGCACATTTTGGTACGAATTAAAGAAATGGAATTAAATCTATCTTTGTTTTAAATCAATTTATGAAAATTTGGAGGTAAAAGGAAGGGCTCAATCAGTTGTGGGTGCTGTAGTAAGATGGATATAGCAAAGGAACAATAAAATTCCCGTATAGTTGTCGAATAAACACGACTTTTGTCGTATTTATGAGAATCTAATCAAAATTTATAATAAGAAATTGGATTCATAACTAGGAGGGAATTATTTAATGGAGTGGACTTTAGCCAGTTTGTTTATGGTATCAGTTTTGTTGCTAATCTTTTCTAACTTTAAGTCTTTTCAAGCCTCAAAAGAAGAACGTAAAGCAATTGAAATGGTTCATATATCAGTTAAGAAAGAAATCCTTGAAGTAAAAGATTCCATTCGGAATCTTGGGCTTCAAATAGAAGTCATCTCGAAAGAAGCGGGAATTCAACTTTCTTCTGATGAAATAGTTTTCGTGCTTGAAGTTCTAGACTTATATAAACGCAACTATTCCTTTAAGAGCATTGCAAAGGAAAAACAGGTACCTGAGAGTGAAATCCTAAAAGTGCTTGCTCCTTATCGAACAGAAAGGGATGGAAGGAGAAAAGTTGTAAATGAGAATTAACTTATTGAGCAGTTTTGCGGCTGGAATTTTTATTACTACAAGCATTTGCGGTGCTGTTTACCTTCTTGACAAAAATGAAGTCTCAACTGCATCTGTCAAAACAAACGAAACCCAAACAAACCTAAATGGACAGCTTTCTAAAAACGAGATGAAAAACAACTCTGCATCTGCAGAAGTAACAAAAGTAGTACTTAATGTAACACAAGGAATGACCAGCATTGATGTCGGTAACATGCTCAAACAAGCAAATATGATCCCGGATGCTTTTACATTCTCTAAAGATGTTGAGAAAAGAGGTTTAGAGAACAATTTACGCCCAGGTATCTTTGTAGTGAATAGTGAAATGACCTATGACCATGTGATCTCAACTATTTTCAAGAAATAATCATTGCTAAGCTGCCTCTTTAACAAAAAGAGGCAGCTATTTCAATTAAAATTAAAAACCGAACCAATTAAAATGGAACGAAGGTGTGTTTCAAATACATATTAACAAAATCCACGTTTTTATTAATCCTTTAAAGACTGTTCTGAACGCGATGGGATGGTCTTTTTATTTGTAAAGGTATCGAATTTAATTTGAATCAATTTCATAATTGCGTTTCCTAAAAAAACTGTAGACTTTACTAGCGGGTAAAACGTGAATTTTTTAAATTAAGCAGCTACCTTTTTTGAGTTTTCCACCTCCTTACGAATCCGGTCTACAGCTAACTTGGATGCGTTATAAACAAGCGTGACCAGATCAAAATGGACTTTAGCTCTTTTTCCAGTACGGTAGCGAACATTGTTTAATTGAAAAAACTCTTTCAAATAAGCTATCACTCGCTCTACAGCTGTTCGTTGGTCATACCTTATTAAGTTAAGGGAAATTTCGTTGAGGGGGTATTTTTATCAAACATTATATAATCTTTCTTGCATTTCTGTTTGCTGTGGTTTCATCAAACAATGTGTCCGCTAAGGAACCCCTTACCGTCTTTATAGATAATCAAGAAGTTAAATTTAACGTTCAACCTGTCATAAAAAACGGTAGGACTTTAGTAGAATTTAGAACTTTGTTTGAGAGGTTTGGATTTGAAGTAAAATGGGATTCTTCCCAACGAAAGATAATAGGTACGAAGGGCTCAGATACTTTACAGATGCAGATTGGCAAAAAAGAAGCCAGTATAAATAACGAAACTATACTAGAACTAGACGTGGCTCCAGAAATTATTAATAATCGTACATTTATTCCTTTGCGTTTCGTTTCAGAAGTTAGTGGAGGTTTAGTTCATTTTTTTCCAAGAACCAAGGAAATCTACATCTTTTATTCTCTAAATTATAAGTTGAATTACGCTATAAATGTAAATGAGTTGGAGGCTGTTCGTCTCTTTTTGCAAATGGGTGCTGATCCTAACTTCGTTAACTCATATGACCAATCCATGTTAATTGAAGCTATGAGGGAAGGAACGGATGTTAAAATTGTAAAAGCCCTGCTTGAAGCGGGAGCAAATCCTAATACAAAAGATTATAATGGGTTGAGTCCCCTTGTGCGAGCTACACAATTTTTAAGACCAGATATAGTTCAGTTACTACTTCAACATGGTGCGGATATCAATTCTAAAACCAATATAGGCAAATCCGTTCTTGATGTTGCAAAAGATCAAGTAAACCAAGATTTAGTAGATTGGGCCAAAGAAAAAACGAAAGAAATCATTACTATTTTAGAACATGAATTACGTATTAATAAAAAGATCAATACAGCAGCCTAAATTAAAGAATAAAAAGACAGCACTTTATCATTAGTACTGTTTTTTTATACGGGAAACATATAATATTGAAGTTTCCTCTCTAGAATAAAAACAATGTGCAAATAAGGGAAATACTTTGACTGATACGCCAAAATGTGGTGTTAAAATCAATAAAGTTTTAAGGCAAAAAATATTTCCGAAAAGGAATGCATCAAGCAATGCAGAGAGGAAGGGAGCATAATACTCCATCTAATGAAATTGTACTCATGTGGGAAGGATAGAAAATTCTACCTCAACCATCGTGTATTATAACTCGGGAAGGCTGCTTCGGCAGTCTTTTCTTTTTTATTGAAGTATTGGGATAGCTCAATAAATTGATACAAAAATTGTTATGTTATTAGAGTGAACTTCCCTACAAAAAGTGTGCATGAAAAGTCGGGAGAGTACGTTTAACTCCTGCTATTCTATTGATGAAGGGGGCAAACAATGGATCTGCTCAAAAATTTTAATGATGCGTTACATTATATTGAAGAAAATCTTGATCAAGAGTTTGACTTTAATGAAGTGGCGAAGTTGGCCGGTTGCTCCGAATATCATTTCAGGCGGATGTTTTCTTTACTATCAGGGGTATCATTATCAGAATATATTCGCCGAAGACGCTTAACTCTTGCTGCATTCGAGCTTAATCAGAGCGGAGTGAGGATTATTGATGTGGCAATGAAGTATGGGTACAATTCACCAGACTCCTTTTCAAGAGCTTTCCAAAGTTTGCACGGTGTAACTCCTTCGGAAGCCAGAAATATTGGGCAAACTTTAAAAATCTATCCACGAATGAGCTTTCAATTATCGGTTAAAGGGGGAAATGAAATGAACTATCGCATTGAAGAAAAAGAGGCATTTCGTATTGTAGGAATCAAGAAAAGAGTACCTATTATTTTTAATGGGGTTAACCCGGAAATTGCTTCAATGTGGAATAGCTTAGATTTGGATATGATCAACAAGCTTAAGATGCTTTCCAATGTTGAACCATTAGGGTTACTTAGTGCATCTACCAATTTTTCTGAAGGTCGGATGGAGGAAAAAGGGGAGCTTGATCATTATATTGGAGTGGCAACTACTCAGGTATGCCCAGACAATTTGATGCCACTTGAAGTACTCCAATCAACATGGGCAGTATTCGAAGCAGTCGGACCATTTCCTGATACACTTCAAAATATCTGGGGTCGCATCTATTCTGAATGGTTTCCGTCCTCAAACTACGAACAAACTGAAGGACCAGAAATCTTGTGGAACGAGCATAAAGATGTGACTTCACCAAATTTTAGAAGCGAAATATGGATACCGGTCTTGAAGAAATAGTCAATATTCCCAGTTAGTTATTGCTGAACTATCGAGGATCGATAGCAGGGGAACAGGATTGCAGCATCCGTCCTCTGCTTCGTTGCTGTGGTAACGGGCAAGCGCTCGGCAAGGAACGAATCAAAAAGACTTACATAAGAAATGGTGCACAAGAGCCGCTTTTTGGCGTGGCTACAGGCGAAATGAAGCCGCTCGCAAAGAAAATCAAGAAAAATCAGCCTTTGGCCGAGCAACTTTACGCCACCGGGAACTACGATGCCATGTATTTTGCCGGCATCATTGCGGACCCAATGACAATGACTGAGGCGGATTTTGAGCGTTGGATGGATGCGGCGTATTTTTATATGCTGTCCGATTTTGTGGTTGCAGTAACTTTGGCGGAAACCGATTTTGCGCAAGTTGTTGCTGATAAATGGATCGCAAGCGGTGAAGAACTTAGAATGCCGGCAGGCTGGAGCTGTTACTGCTGGCTTTTGGGTAATCGCCCGGACGGTGAATTTAGCGCAAGCAAGATTTCCAGTATGCTTGATCAGGTAGAAAATACGATTCACGATTCTCCTGATCGAACGAAATCCGCTATGAATAATTTTATCTACACAGTCGGGATTTCATATTTGCCGCTCCATGATAAGGCGGTTGAAACCGCAAAGGCAGTAGGTCCAGTCGAAGTCAGGCGGGGCAAGAAAAAAAGCAGTATCCTACTTGCTTCCGAAAATATTCAAAAGGATATAGATAGAGGACAGCTTGGTTTCAAACGCAAAAATGTAAGGTGTTAGCATAGTTTGTAATGTAACTACGCTACCGGGAGTCGATTGTAGAGGAGCAGCGTGCCATCGCTGTCCTTATTGCTGAAGTATTGGGCAGGTTACTTTAATTAAGAAGTTTGTTTTTTTATGTTATTGTAAATTTATACTATGAACACCTTTTTGAAGGGAGTATTGCTGATGGAAACTCGGAATATAATTGAAGAAGATTATTATAAAGTAATTGATGTTTTGAATGATTGGTGGGGTGGTCGACAGATGACACATTTATTGCCTCGGTTGTTTTTCGAGCATTTCCAGTCAACAAGTTTCATTGTTGAAGATAATAAAGTTTTATCCGCTTTTCTAATTGGATTTGTGTCGCAAACACATCAAAATGAAGCCTACATACATTTCGTGGGTGTTAAACCCGAACTTAGGAAGAATGGTTTAGCCAAAGAACTTTATGAATTATTTTTTACTAAGGTTCGAAATTTAGGTTGTAATACTGTTCGGTGCATTACTTCTACAGTCAACGAAGGTTCTATTTCATTCCATAAATCAATGGGTTTTTCCGTTTCCTTAAGAAAGGATTATGCTGGTTCAGGACAAGATCGTATTTTATTTGCTAAAAAAATTGCTTCTTAATATGTGGCAACCCTTTTTGTTGCTGTGCTAACGGGGATCGCTACTTGAACAACACCCAAATTGATTAACCCCCTCCCATTCCAGTAATGCTAGATTCAAGAAGAGAAAAATCCTTGGGAGGGGTTTGTTTTGATTTTAAGTGATTTGTGGAAGTTATATAAGGCAGAAAAACGTATTCTAGGGTTCGATTCCTCATACTTTAAAAGCTTATTCACTTCAATTAATTGTCCTCATTCGTGAAATAGGTGATTTGAAGCTAGAAGATGTCTCCATGCCATTGCTAAAAGAATATCTCGCAAAGCAGTCAGAACGTCTAAAGCCCAGCAGTTTGGGTCATCGTATTCCCTTCATAAGATCCCTTTTTCGCTATGCGTTTGAAGAAGGATATATATCACGAAATCCAACCCTCAAATTGAAAGAACCAAAGTCCGATAAGAGGATTCCAAAATTCCTGATTGAAGAAGATGTTATTCATCTCAAGATTTCATGTCAGTCCCTCCGAGATCATGCCCTATTACAATTCCTGTATTCCACAGGTTGTCGTGTTGGAGAGGTTCATCGATTAAATATAGAAGATATTAATTGGGAAAACGGATCTGCGATTGTAAACGGGAAGGGTTCAAAACAAAGAGAGGTTTATTTTACTACGGAATGCAAGGTGTGGCTGAAAAAGTATTTAGATAGTCGGGAAGATTAACTGCGAGGCACTTTTTGTAACGGAGCGAAACCCTATTCGGCGGATGAGCATCCCAACGCTTCGTTACGCTATAAAGTTGATTGCAGCCCGCGGACGACTTCCTGTAAATGTATATCCTCACCGTTTTCGGCACACTTATGCTTGACAGCTTTCAGATAACGGCGCTCCATTAGATTTCATTCAAGGTATGCTTGGACATGAAAAAGCCTTTACAACGCAGATTTATGCTCAGTTACGAGGGGAGCGTCGAAGAGAACTATATTAGCGATTTTTTTAGAGCCGGGAGGCTCTTACTCAATTAAAGGGAGAATAATTGAATAAGAAATTGAGGGTATGAATACCGTAATTTAAAATTATAGTAATCTGATAACGATTGGTTAGGTGAAAAAATGAAACAGGATAGGAACAAGTTGATGGTTGCATTTCCATCATGTTTACGGAACGATGTTCAAGCTGTCTTAAACCTAATTCCGCAAACATCCGAATTAACTTACACACCGGACTTTTCCGAAGTGATATCGTGTGGCGAAACACTATATATCCCAGAACGAATTTATTATGATGAACCTTCTTCTACGCTAATAGATACACTACCATTTAACCAGCAGAAAATATTACATACTTTGTATACAAGACATCACAATGGGTTTGTAAGGGAAGCAAAGGTTAAGGAGATTATTCGTTTTGCCAATGAGGATATTTGGATAATACCATATTTAATAAAATTAGTCGGCGAGTATGTAATCGAAATTTTACAAGTTTTTAAAGAAAACCTTTATTTGATTGATTTTGAAAAAATAAAGGTTTTTCTCTCCGAGAACGCAAAGTTTTATCAAACTATCGAAAGCCGTGTAATTAGCTATTGGGACTGTTATTATCGCCATCGATACCCTAAAAAAGAGGACTATGTTGGGTTCGATATACTAAGTCATTTTCATGCCTAGAAAGAATTTTTTGTTCCACTAACGAGAATCGATTGTTGAGGAGCAGTTTGCCACCGCTGTTCCTTTTTGTTGTTGAAGTATTGGGCAGTTATAAATAACAAAAAACACCGTTGGTAGGTGTTTTATAGCTGCGGCTATATCAAACGGTTTATATCTTTAGGTATTCGGCTAATTGATTGAAGGTTCCGGTAAATCCTTCCTGTACCATCTCTTGTGAAGAAA